>NZ_JBWKWD010000089.1:0-554 GCF_059422045.1 Pseudomonas sp. GW821-FHT02A08 | reverse complement strand
GACTACACGCTGACCTTTAAATTGTCGGTCGTCGATCAGGTCGAAAAAGGCGAGCTGAGTTATAAAGAGGCTCAGGAGCGCTACGGGATTCAAGGCAAAACGACCGTTCTGACGTGGTTACGCAAGCATGGTCGGCAAGATTGGAGCCCAGGCACATACATTGGCTCGCCGAGGATGGGGTCTATGCCCGAGAAAAACCGACCATTGACGCCAGAGCAACGCATCAAAGAGCTTGAAGAGCAGTTGGCTCTGTCCAATCAGAAAGCGCAGTTTTTCGAGGCGGTCGTGGATGTCTTGAAAAATGACTACGGTCTCTCTGTCGTAAAAAAGCGTCCCGGCAAGTCCTCGCGCAAAAACGAATCCAAAACCTGAGCATCAGCAGGGCTTGCCAGTTCATGGGAATAAGCCGACAGGCTTACTACAAACGCAATCGCGCCGATGCTGCTCGTCTCGTTCTGGATCAGAAAGTTGCCGATTTCGTTCAGCAAAAACGTCAGCGGCAGCCACGTTTGGGCACCCGAAAGTTGCATTACTTGCTGCATTGCCAGCCTCAA
>NZ_JBWKWD010000088.1:0-604 GCF_059422045.1 Pseudomonas sp. GW821-FHT02A08 | reverse complement strand
ATGATCCCGGGGCGTCCTATGAGTCGGTGGAAACCGGGTTGTGCCAGGGGGTTAACGAGCGGCTGGATCGGCCGGATCTCAAGGCGGGGCGGTATGGGGCAGCTTACAGTGCAGCCAAGGACGTGCCACTTGATGAACGGAGTGCTGATCAGAAAACCATACTCGATGACCCTGATACCTACCTTTATCGTCGAGATACTACCGCGCCCAAAACCCGCAGCCTGATGATCCCGTTCTACTGGGGCTATCGCGCCGCGCCGGAACACGTCAAGCGTGATGACGCCGGTGACCCGTTCCGGATGCGCAACCAGTTTCAGGATATCCAGGGCAATCGCCTGGATCGCCACTTTGCCAAGGCCGGTGGTTTTTTTGTCAATGCCACCAACAACCTGGAGGAGATGTATGGCGAGGGTTTTAAGGCCAATCGCAAAACCGGCATGGTCGAATTGATCAAACCGAACAATTACCTGCTCTTCGCCAATGCGCCGCTGCGGCATTACTTTGTGTTGGCCGCCCATCGTCTGGCAATGCTGGTCAGGGAAATTCGCCGGGTATCCCCCGATGAAACCATCACCATCATGGGCCATAGCCAAGGCACCCTGAT
>NZ_JBWKWD010000087.1:0-661 GCF_059422045.1 Pseudomonas sp. GW821-FHT02A08 | reverse complement strand
GAAATAGGTTTACACCTGTTTCACCCCAACGCCCGATGCACCGCATCGGGCGTTTTGTATTTCAAAGACAGGTGCGGTCGCTCGCCGTTATAGATCGATATCGACTCACTCACCATCTTCTTCGCTTGCATCAAATCCTGCGGCTGCTGGAGCATCAGCTCTGTCTTTAATATCCCGTTGACCCGCTCTGCCAAGGCGTTTTGGTAGCAGTCATAACCGTCCGTCATAGAACACCTGATGCCGTGTTTCGCGTGCAGTTCCTGGTACATCCCCGAGCAATACTGGCTGCCTCTGTCCGAGTGATGGACCAGCGACTGCTCCGTTCGACGGTGTTGCACCGCCCGACGCAACGCATGCGCTACCGACTCGGCGTGCAGGCTTTCATGAACGTGATAGCCCACGATTTTTCGCGAAAAAGCATCCGTCACTAGGCTCAGATAGGCCACACCCTCCTGAGTTGGCAAATAGGTGATGTCAGCCACCCAGACTTGTTCCGGGCCGCTTGGAACAACCTGATCAGGACCGGGCTTGAGCAGGTTCGGATGACGTCGAAAGCGATGATGGCTGTCGGTCGTCTTGTGGTAAGCCCGCCTGCGAGCCACCAATAAACGTCTTTCCCGCAGAATCGAAAACAGCCGATCTCGACCCACTTGCAGTTCAA
>NZ_JBWKWD010000086.1:0-749 GCF_059422045.1 Pseudomonas sp. GW821-FHT02A08 | reverse complement strand
GGCGGTTCGGTGACTTACACCGTGACCCTGACCAACGCGGCCGGTCTGCCGATCAACAACCACGGTCCGTTGGAGTTCACCCTCTCCGATGGCACCAAGATCACCGTCCCGGCCAATACCGCGACCGGCACGGCGACCATCACCGCTGCCGACGACGTGTTCACCGGCGGCCAGGCACCAATCGTCAACAAACTGGAATCGGTCAGCGGCGCGGACAACTTCGAAAAACTGACCCTGAGCCAGACCAACGTCGAAACCACCGTCACCGACGAGCCGGGTACGGGCACCCCAACCGACAACCAGGGCGACAAGGTCACCGTCAGCATCGAAGGCAATGGCGGCGTACAGGAAAACCTCGCGCCGACCTTCACCGTCAAGGTCGACCAGAAACTCGATCACGACCTCAAGGTCACCCTGAGCAACGGCGGCACCGTCACCATTGAAGCGGGCAAGCTGTCGGCCATCTACACCGCGCCGGTGCAAGGCGACGACGTCTACAAGGACGGCCAGACCCTCTCGATTGGTGTGACCGACGCTAGTGTCGACGGCAAGACCTTCGAACACCTGGTGATCGACGGCACCGCAGCTAACGTGGCCATCACCGACACCGTCAGTGAAGTCATTGCCACTTTGACCGCGGACAAATCCACCGTCGCCGAAGGCGGTTCGGTGACTTACACCGTGACCCTGACCAACGCGGCCGGTCTGCCGATCAACAACCACGGTCCGTTGGAGTTCACCCTCTCCGA
>NZ_JBWKWD010000085.1:0-1012 GCF_059422045.1 Pseudomonas sp. GW821-FHT02A08 | reverse complement strand
TGTCCCGTCCTGAATAAGGTTTACACCTTCTGATCTGTTTTTCAGGAGGACGTAATGGAACCAGCAAAAAGGCGTAGTCAGCGAGACTACACGCTGACCTTTAAATTGTCGGTCGTCGATCAGGTCGAAAAAGGCGAGCTGAGTTATAAAGAGGCTCAGGAACGCTACGGGATTCAAGGCAAAACGACCGTTCTGACGTGGTTACGCAAGCACGGTCGGCAGGATTGGAGCCCAGGCAGATACATTGGCTCGCCGAGGATGGGGTCTATGCCCGACAAAAACCGACCATTAACGCCAGAGCAACGCATCAAAGAGCTTGAAGAGCAGTTAGCTCTGTCCAATCAGAAAGCGCAGTTTTTCGAGGCGGTCGTGGATGTCTTGAAGAATGACTACGGTCTCTCTGTCGTAAAAAAGCGTCCCGGCAAGTCCTCGCGCAAAAACGAATCAAAAACCTGAGCATCAGCAGGGCTTGCCAATTCATGGGGATAAGCCGACAGGCTTACTACAAACGCAATCGCGCCGATGCTGCTCGTCTGGGGCTGGATCAGAAGGTTGCCGATTTCGTTCAGCAAAAACGTCAGCGGCAGCCGCGTTTGGGCACCCGAAAGCTGCATTACTTGCTGCATTGCCAGCCCCAACTTGAACTGCAAGTGGGTCGAGACCGGCTGTTTTCGATTCTGCGGGAAAGACGTTTATTGGTAGCTCGCAAGCGGTCTTATCACAAGACGACCGACAGTCATCATCGCTTTCACCGCCACCCGAACCTGCTCAAGCCAGGTCCTGATCAGGTTGTTCCAAGCGGCCCGGAACAAGTCTGGGTGGCTGACATCACCTATTTGCCCACTCAGGAAGGTGTGGCCTATCTGAGCCTGGTAACGGATGCTTTTTCGCGAAAGATCGTGGGCTATCACGTCCATGAAAGCCTTCACACCGAGTCGGTAGCACAGGCACTGCGCCGGGCGGTAAAGCACCGTCGGACAGAGCAGTCGTTGGTGCATCATTCAGATAGAGG
>NZ_JBWKWD010000084.1:0-1043 GCF_059422045.1 Pseudomonas sp. GW821-FHT02A08 | reverse complement strand
GCGTGGTGCCGTTGCGATCCGGGTCGAGGACGTTGTCGACCACACCCTCTACGGTTGGCATCGGCAGTTCCAGGCGTGGCTCGCCGACCGCGAGCAGCGCCGCGTGTTCGGACTCGCGGATCGCATTGAGCGCACTGTAGCGATCGAGCTTCGCCAGTACGCCGTCGTCGCTCAGCAATTGGTAATAGAGCTCCAGCGTGCCACCTTCCAGAATCTTGATATGGGCACCGTCAACGGTGATGTACAGCGGTAATCCGGCGCTGATGTCGCCATTGGTGATCGGTCGCAATGGCAGGTCGGGCAGGTACGGCGTGAGATCCGGCAGGGTGCCGAGCCAGAACAGTTTGATCGCCTGACCGGCCTCGAACGAGGCGTCCCACGGGATTTCGATGCGGGTGCGCGGCAGGTCCGGATCGAGCGCCCCTTGCTCGGCGTCTTCGGCGATTGGCGGCTTGAGGCGCTGGAGTTGACCGATGACGCTGATGAACTGCCCTTTGGAAAAAATATCGGCCGAGCCATCGGCTTTCCGGATGCGGTAGGACAGCACCATCTGGGCCTTGGCAAAGCGGCGCAGGAGGGCATTGTCGATCGGTATTTCAAGGACGCTCGGTACGCTCTCCAGGACCTTGCCCGGCAGTTCGTGGTCGATCGGTGTCCCTTCCACCGGCGTGCCTTTGAGTTTGAGGAAGACGGTGTCGTCCTTCGCGAAAAACTTGCCGTCCACGGCAAGGACCTGCCCGGTGCCCTTGGCATCGCCCAGCTTGTCGAGATCCAGCACGTTGTTCTGCGTTTCCTTGAGCAGCGGTGCCAGTGGACGCGCCGTGTCGATGCCGACCACCACCCGCTGGGCGGCACTCCAGTCCTCGGAACGGTTGTCGACCTTGTCGTACAGTTCGAAAACCACCGCCAGCCCGGTGCTGTCAGAGTCCCCCGCGTCACGGATCGTGGCTTCGTCGACATGGATGACGATCGGCGTTTTGCCGTCGGCCTGATCCTGGGTCAAAGGCGGGCTGAACACGAAGACCCCGCCCCAGCTCAGGCGG
>NZ_JBWKWD010000083.1:0-1289 GCF_059422045.1 Pseudomonas sp. GW821-FHT02A08 | reverse complement strand
ATCGAAGGCGGCCAGATCATCTACACCGCCACCCTGACCAACCCGGCCGGCACGCCGATGACCGTGACCTTGAGCAACGGCTCGGTCATCACCATCGACGCAGGCCAGACCACTGGCAGCGTCAATGTGCCGACCCCGGCCAACGACGTGTATGTCAACGGCAGCACCGTCAGCACCACCATCACCGGCACCACCGGCGGCAACTTCGAGAGCCTGGTGCCGAACACCACTCCGGCCGTGACCACCATCACCGACTCCGTGGACACCACCGGGCTGACCCTCACCGCCACCGGCAACATCACCGAAGGCGGTCAGATCATCTACACCGCCACCCTGACCAACCCGGCCGGCACGCCGATGACCGTGACCTTGAGCAATGGCTCGGTCATCACCATCGAAGCGGGCCAGACCACTGGCAGCGTCAATGTGCCGACTGCGGCCAACGACGTGTATGTCAATGGCAGCACCGTCAGCACCACCATCACCGGTACCACCGGTGGCAACTTCGAGAGCCTGGTGCCGAGCACCACCCCGGCCGTGACCACCATCACCGACTCCGTGGACACCACCGGCCTGACCCTCACCGCCACCGGCAACATCACCGAAGGCGGCCAGATCATCTACACCGCCACCCTGACCAACCCGGCCGGCACGCCGATGACCGTGACCTTGAGCAATGGCTCGGTCATTACCATCGAAGCGGGCCAGACCAGCGGCAGCGTCAATGTGCCGACTGCAGCCAACGACGTGTATGTCAACGGCAGCACCGTCAGCACCACCATCACCGGTACCACCGGTGGCAACTTCGAGAGCCTGGTGCCGAGCACCACGCCAGCAGTCACCACGATTTCCGATGTGATCGACAAGGTCACCGTTACCATCGAAAGCGCTGGTCCGGTGCTGGAGAACCAGGCACCGACTTTCACCATCAAACTCGACCAGAAACTGGATCACGACCTGACGGTGACTCTCAGCAATGGCCAAACTGTGGTCATCGCCGCAGGCGCAACTCAAGCTGGCTATGCATTGCCGGCGCAAGGTGATGACGTTTACAAGGATGGCGGTAGCGTCTCGCTGGGCATCGCTGATGCTAGCGTTTCCGGTAAGACGTTTGAGAATCTGGTCATTGGTGGCCCAGCATCGGTTGCTATCAACGACACCGTCAGCGAAGTGATCGCCACTCTGACCGCGGACAAATCCACCGTGACCGAGGGCGGTTCGGTGACTTACACCGTGACCCTGACCAACGCGGCCGGTCTGCCGATCAACAACCACGGTCCGTTGGAGTT
>NZ_JBWKWD010000082.1:0-1364 GCF_059422045.1 Pseudomonas sp. GW821-FHT02A08 | reverse complement strand
GGGACTGTCAGATATTTTGTGTGCGGGCCGGTAACGGCCTGCCGTCAGGCAGGCCGTGCTTTTACCAGGTCGGCCTGATAAATCGATCTCCGTACAGAATCGCGAATTGATTCATCGCACTTTTCCAGTCATGGGCCGCTGAGCCCCAATTTGCTGTGATATTGCGCAGCCCAAGCCAGATCAGCTTGGTCGCCGCATCGTCGGTCGGGAAGTGACCGCGGGTTTTGATGATCTTGCGCAGTTGAGCATTGATGCTCTCAATGGCGTTGGTCGTGTAGATCACTTTTCGGATCGCTGGCGGAAAAACGAAAAATGGAATCACACGATCCCAAGCGCGCCGCCAAGCAGCCACTACCGTTGGATACTGCTTGCCCCATGGCCCGCTTTCAAAGGCATCCAGCGCCTGCTCAGCCGCTTCGGCGGTGACTGCCTGATAGATCGGTTTGAGCGCCTTGGCCAGTTCGCGGCGTTTATCCCAGGCCGCGTAATCAAGACTGTTGCGGATCAGATGAACAATGCATGTTTGCAGTGTCGTGTCTGGAAATACGGCGCTGAGGGCTTCCGGCATGCCTTTAAGGCCGTCGGTCACGGCAATCAGCACATCTTCCACACCGCGTGTCTTGAGGTCGTTGAACACCTTCATCCAGAATTTGGCGCCCTCGGTCGTTTCGATCCAAATGCCGAGAATATCGCGTGTTCCGTCAGGCAAAACACCCAGGGCCAGGTAGATCGCCTTGTTGCGAACCAGCCCTTCTTCGCGGATTTTGACCCGCAGAGCATCGAAGAAAATAACCGGATACATCGGCTCCAAAGGCCGCTGTTGCCAGGCACCGATCTCTGCCATGACCTCGTCGGTTACAGAGCTGATGAAGTCGGGAGAAACGTCCGTACCGTACTGCTCGGAAAGAAACGCACGGATCTCTCTGACAGTCATTCCGCGGGCATACATGGCGATGATCTTGTCGTCGAACCCGGTGTAACGACGCTCGTGTTTGGGGATCAGGATGGGCGAAAAACTGCCGTCCCGGTCGCGAGGAATATCCAGTCGGAGCGGGCCATCGCCGGTTAGAACCGTCTTGCCGCTTTTGCCATTGCGCTGGTTGGTTTCATCCTCTGGGCGCTGCGCGCCCGGCGGATAGCCCAGGTGGTGGCCAAGCTCAGCACTCAGGGCTCGCTCGATCAAAGCCTTCTTGAACGCCGCAGAGGCGTCCTCAATGGCTTCAGCGGTCATCGGTCCATCGGTGAATTGCTCGAGCAGCTCTTTCGGGATTTTCGGCAGTTCTCGCAACGCGGGTTTCTTCTTGGTTGGCATACATGCACCTCTTACTCATGTTATGCCCGAACACAAAATTTCTGACACCCCC
>NZ_JBWKWD010000081.1:0-1512 GCF_059422045.1 Pseudomonas sp. GW821-FHT02A08 | reverse complement strand
CAACAGCTTGAGCAGTTCTTCGCGGTCCAGTTGTGAGCCCTGCGCCGCGTGGCGAGCGTAGGTGGTCAACAACAGCCCTTGGGCCGCTCGCAGGGCAATCGCGGCATCGCTGCGCAGTTCGGCGCCCTGGCCGCGTGCCTGGGCCTGCCCGTCGGTTCGCGGCGTGACGAGCTTGCCCAGGTTCAGCGCGGTGGCCTGATGGGTCGTGCCCAGTCGGGCGCGCAACGCGCCGGGTGTATCGTCGAAGAGTAATTCGTTGAAGCCCTTGCCCTGATGTTCCCGGGTCTGGATCCCGGACAAGGTTCGATTGCCCGGCAACCCCGTGGCGTGACTGAAGTGCGGGGGAAAATGGTCGGCGTTGTAGAGCACCGACGTCACCAGGGGGCGGTCGATGTCGCCGCCGAGGAAAGTCACCAGCACTTCCTGACCGATGCGCGGCAAAAACTGATGGCCGAAGCCGGCGCCGCCACTGGGCATGGCGACCCTTAGCCAGGTCGTGCCCTGGGCAGGGTCCTGGGCCCGCTGCCAATGAAAGCGCACTTGCACGCGCGCCAGCTCGTCGGTGAAAACCTCCTCACCTGCCGGGCCCACCACAATGGCGGTGAGCGGCCCGGAAATCGTCGGCCGCGGGGTAATGATCGGTGGACGAAAGGCAATCTTGTGGCGGATGCAGACGAAACGGTTGTCGTAGCTCGCCGGTTGATCCGTCAGGTAGTTGTTGCGGCCTTGGTGCTCCACCTTGAGCAGGAGGAACTGGCGATCATCCACGGGATCAGCCTCGTGATCGAAGTGCTGGGTCAGTTCGAAGGTGTAGCCCGGCAGCATGGCGCGACAGTTGCTGGCGCCCTCAAACGTCTTGGCCTGTACCTCCAGGGCTTCGAGTCGATGCCGCACCAGCGCTTCGCCATCTACGGGCATACCGTGGCTGTAATGACCGGGAAAGTCGTAGATCTCGTAGGCTGGGACATCGCCCTGGACGTTAAGGCTGGGCATGCTGACCGGCAGCGGATTGCGTGGCTGCCGGTAGTCGAAGGTCTGGATGGCCATCCTGCCGGACTGCAGAACCCGATGGCTGCTCCAGCGGGTGATCGAGTCGGCGCTCTCGGTGACCGCCGCGCTGTGATAGCGGATCCGCGGTTGCCAAGCCAGCGGCTCAAGGTGGCGGGAATGGTCGGTGATGATCAGGCGGTGTTCTTCCTGCGTATGCTCGAAGTAGAACAACAACCCCTCTCGTTCCAGCAGGCGCAAGACGAAATCCAGATCGCTCTCGCGGTATTGCGTGATGTAGCTGTGGGACTTGAGCGGCTGCTCCAGGCGGAACTCGAACCTGGGCAGCACGCCATAGTGGGCGAACACCGTGCGCAGGATGTCTTCGAGGGTTTGCTCTTGAAAGATCCGCGCGTCGACGCGTCGCGACAGCATCCACAGCCAGGGGCTCAAGGTGGCCGAATAACAAGCCAGGCCGCCGTCACTGTTCTGCAGGCTGAATCGACTGATGTAGCCGTGAATGTA
>NZ_JBWKWD010000080.1:0-1994 GCF_059422045.1 Pseudomonas sp. GW821-FHT02A08 | reverse complement strand
ACGACTGCTACGCAGCCGGACGCAGGCTACGCCAGCTGCTACAGATTGCGTTGTGGCTTAACTGATCGGCATTAGCCTTGCACACGCCTTTTTTTCGTCCGCATCCAGTCCACTGGTCGCACCGATATTGCTCTACAGATTCAATCTATCTAAATTTGATTCTATAGATTCATATCGAGCACACAAACATGGCCGTCCCCGCCCAAGCCCAATCCTTCAGTAAAAACCAATGCGTCACCGGCCTGCGCGCCGCTGTGAGCATCCTCGAAAAGTGGAAAGCCACCAGCGATCAGGCCTGTCGCATCCTGCGCATCTCCCGCAGTACCTACACCCGCGCCCGTCAGCGTGACCCGGATTGGGCGGTGGCGCTGGATGCGGACCAGATGCAGCGCATCAGCTTCGTGCTGAACATTCATGCGACGTTGCGGCTGGTGTTCGATAACCCGAACAACGTGTACGGTTTTACCTCGATGGCCAATGACAACGAGTTTTTCAACGGGCGTTCGCCGCTGGAGATCATGGCCCAGGGCGACATGATTTCGCTGTATGAAACCTTCCGCCGCATCGACATGCTGCGGGGTGCGCAATGGTGATGGCGAGCGAGCTGGCGGTGTTTGCCGGTCAGTCGTTGCAGGCTTATCGCCTGGTCAATTCGAAGTTTCCGCCCATTGCGTTGTTCGATGATGTGGCGGATGCCGATGAGTTCGAGGTGTTATTCGAGATTCAGGCGCTGACCAATCCGCGATTGAAGAATGAGGTGGGTCGGCTGGAGTTGATTGCGCGCAGCGAGATTCCGTTCGGCATTCCCGGTTGCGCCTACGCCATCGCGCCCTTTACCCACGTCAACCCGGCGGGTTCGCGTTTCAGTGACGGCAGTTTTGGCGTGTTGTACCTGGCGGATTCGATGGAAGCGGCGTTGGCCGAGGTGCGGCATCACCAGGCGCTGTATTGGTCGAAGGTGCCGAGCCTGAACTATGAGCGCTTTGTGTTTCGTGGCTTGGTCTGTGCCTTTGGCGATGACGGGATGAAGGACGCTACCGCCCTGCCGCTGACAGATCCGGTGTATGCGTCGGACGACTACACCGATTCCCGCCGCCTCGGTCGGGATGTCAGGAAGGCCCAATGTCCTGGCCTGCGTTATCACTCGGTGAGGATGCCGGGCAGTCACTGCTGGGCGTTGATGACACCAAGGCCCGTGTCCTCGATCATTCAAGCGGCGCATTACGAGATGGTCTGGAATGGGCAGATCACCAGCGTGAGCCAGATCAGCGAAGCTTGAAGGCCTTGCGATAACCCTGTGGTGCTTACACGCGCAGTGTTCAATCCATTGACTGCGTCGATAGTCACCATTGATTCAATGAAGTTCTCTTAAAAAATCCCCGGCGTAACATCTGCTCCATACCACCCCATCAGCCCCCCCGGAGCACACCATCATGAAACGCCAAACCCTCCTCAGCATCGCTTTCTCGGTTTTTGCCATTAACGCTTTCGCCGCAAACTCCGCTCAACCCGTGGTCGCTGAAGGTGGTTCCGATCGCCTGATCGAGAATCGTGTGGCCGCTGATGGTTCCGACAAACTGATGCAAAACCACATTGCTGAAGGCGGTTCGGATCGCCTGATCGAAAACCGCGTTGCCGAAGGTGGCTCCGACCGTCTGATCGAAAGCCGCGCCGTCTGAATGCAGTGCTTTACCGCAACACTCAACGAAAATCCCGGCCTCAACCAGGCCGGGGCTTCTTTGCATCCTTACAACTTTACACCAGCGCAGCTACAGCCGCGTTGAAGGTTGCGCTCGGGCGCATGGTCTTGCTGATCAGCTCGCCGTCGGCATGAAAGGTTCCTCGATTTATAGTGGGGTGTAGCAGCTGCCGAGCACCGCGAGGCTGCGTTCGGCGGCGCAGCCGTCGTAAACCCTAAGCGCACGATCTGCCTGACACACCGCACAATCTGATTTTACGACGGCTGCGCCGCCGAACGCAGCCTCGCGGTGCTC
>NZ_JBWKWD010000079.1:0-2925 GCF_059422045.1 Pseudomonas sp. GW821-FHT02A08 | reverse complement strand
TAATCACGCCGGTTTTTTTCTGAAACGCTTAGCGAAGACTCTTACCAAAAGTGGAATAGAGCGGAACCTGTCAGGCGATGTAATGTAGCTACCCGATTGTCGGCTTCGGCCAGAACAACACACCGACAGGAGAACGCAATGAGTTGGTCCGCCAAACAGTACGTCGCTTTTGAAGATGAACGCACCCGTCCCGCCCGTGACCTGCTGGCGGCCGTCCCCGTCGGGGACGTGCGCTCGGCCATCGATATCGGTTGTGGGCCCGGCAACTCCACCGAGTTGCTGGTGGAGCGCTTTGCCAATGCCACGGTGCGTGGGCTGGACAGTTCCAGCGACATGATCGAGGCCGCTCGCAGGCGCTTGCCGCAGGTGCAGTTCGACATCGCCGACATCGACACCTGGAATGACAGTGGCCCCTTCGATGTGATTTTCGCCAACGCGGTGTTGCAGTGGGTGCCTGATCACGCCACGTTGCTGCCGTTGCTGGTGAGCAAACTGGCGCCGGGTGGCAGCCTGGCCGTCCAGATGCCTGACAACCTGAATGAGCACTCGCACCGCTTGATGCGTGAAGTCGCCGCTGATGGCCCATGGGTCGGCAAACTGGCAGGCGCCGCCGGGCAGAGGACCGAAATGGCCGATGCCAGCGGTTATTACTCGATACTCAAAGCCTGTTGCACCCGCGTCGATGTGTGGCGCACCACTTACCATCATCCGCTCGCGGGTGGTGCGTCTGGTGTGGTGGAGTGGTTCAAGGGCAGTGGCTTGCGGCCGTTTCTCGATCCGCTGGACGAGGCGGAACGGGCGCAGTATCTGAAGCAATATCAGACTGCTATCGAGCGGGCGTATCCGGCCTTGGCCGATGGGTCGGTGCTGCTGCCGTTTCCGCGACTGTTTATCGTTGCGACCCGCTGATGCAAAACAGGGACAGTTGATGAGCGTCATCTGCCCCTTTTTACGGTTTGGAAGAATTACTGTGGCTTGTTCTTTTTTGAGCGCCGGGCACTCAAGTACTCAAAGGCAAACGAGGCAAAGCCGAACAACCCGATCATTGAAATGATCATGATTCCCAACTCTGAATTGTGCATGTTGATCTCGGGACGAAGGGTGAGCCGGGAGAATAAGGGAACTGTTGCCGGGCTCAACGCAGCTCTACGGTTTCTTTACTCGCTTGCGGTGATCTATACGCAAAAGATATGAGCGTGGCTCAGCGCTGAACACCGACCAACATCATCATCGGCCGCTCCCGCTCTTCGGCAAGCGCCGGTTGCGCCGCCACCTCGGCATCGCTTGGCCCCCATTCATTGACATGGCGGATGCTGAAACCCACCGCAATCAGCATGTTGAGCAACGTGCCAATGGTGCGATGCTGCTTGATCACACCCTCGGCCAGCCAGTTGGTCACGCGCTCACCTTCATTCTGATAAGCGTCCACCGGCCAACTCTTGCGGCCCTCGGCATCAATGATCCAGCCAGGGTTACGCGGTGCCATGAAGATCGGATGTTCGATGGAAAACACGAAATGCGCGCCGGGTTTTAGCGCCGCATGGACATTGGCAAACAACCCCGGCAAGTCCTTGATGTAGTGCAGCGCCAAGGAGCTGTAGGCCAGATCGAAATCGCCGCCCGACAGATCCAGGGCTTCCAGGTCGGCGCGCTCATAACGGATGTTTGATGCGGAGGTGGATTTGCGCGCCTGCTCCAGCATCTTTTCCGAAACGTCGAGCCCGAGTACGCTGCCGGCGCCTTGCTCACTGGCCCAACGGCAAAACCAGCCGTAACCGCAACCGAGGTCCACCACCTTCAAGCCTTGCATCGGCGGCAACATCGCCTTCAGCGCAGGCCATTCCGGCGCGGCATCAAGACCGCCAATCGAACGGGCCATCTGGCTGTAGCTCTGGAAGAAACCGGGATCGTCGTAGATGTTTTGGGTCATGTTCAAGTTGCTCTGTTGAAATCATTCATTGGCAGCATCGGAAGTGTTCCGTATGCGTTCTTTCGAAAAATGATGACGCGAGTTCGCTGATAGCCGTGCAGTGAAGAGGGGGGGGGGGTGAAGGTGAGGGAAATGCTAGCGGGGCGGGCGATGAGGGGAAACGGGTTGTACGTTGTGGATTTGTAAGCGCAGTCATTGTGGGAGCGAGCTTGGTCCGGGCGGCGTTCCGACGATGACGGTTTTACATTCAACTTCCATGTTGTCTGCCAGTCCGCTATCGCGAGCAAGCTCGCTCCCACAGATTACGTCAGGACGGTTCTGCATCCATGCGTCGAGCGATGACATCCAGCACATCACAACCATCGCGCAAGGGGATGCAGCACAATAATGCGAAGTCGCTGAGGATCACGGAGTCAGTGCTGATTTCACCTCGCATCGCGAGGTTTTCGAGAACCTGCGTCACGGCACCGATTCGGTAACGGGCGCTGCTGAGCAGTGAATGCAACGGTTGTTTGGTGTTGACGTAAAAGGAGGGTAGATCGTCGGCGTTGCTGGTTAAAGCCATGTATTCGTTCATGAGTGGTTTCCATGGAGAGTAGATGACCTACCACTCAATCGTCGCCAAACAATAGGGTGGTAGCTGTACGCGGGTTGGCGAACCGGGCCATGGTAAACCGGCAGATCCTGGGATCTCCCACGCACAGCCACCAAAAAAGCAGGCAGCCAAGTGCGTTCAAAAGCGCTCCGAGAACTACTCGGAGGCTTCTGTACCAAGGCATCGAGTCGCCAAACCCGATACGCCATTTGGGCGTGCTCGGACTATAGGTCTCAAGACAAAGGCACAGCAATGCGCAAGTGTACGGACAATTCCCAGTGTCGTGTAGGACGTTGCTTTTTCTAGCGTTGATCTCTGTTGGGCCCTTAAAAGTGGGCCTTAGCACTAACGTTGGCAGGCGAATCACCAAATTCCGCGCACAAAAAAACCGGCCACTTGG
>NZ_JBWKWD010000078.1:0-3193 GCF_059422045.1 Pseudomonas sp. GW821-FHT02A08 | reverse complement strand
AATGCAGTGTGTCAGCGCCATCCAGATCGCATGACACACTGCATTCGCGAGCAAGCCCGCTCCCACATTTTGAACAACGTTCAACTTGAGAAGTCGTGCGCTGTTCGAACACTTTCAGGATAGGTCTGTGTAAGAATCTGGAACAAGGTTCTAAATTATTGGAATTCTTCGCTCCAATAACACTCACAAGAGGACCGCATCTTGAATTCGCCACTTCGCATCGCCCTGATCGGTGCTGGCAACATGGGCCAGCAGCACTACCAGCACCTGCAATCCCTGACTGAAGCGACGTTGTGCGCCGTGGCCGATCCCGGACCGCAGGCGGCCAGTCTTGCGGCGCAATGGGGCGTAGCCTGTTTCGCCGATCATCGTCAGATGCTGGAGCAGGCGAAGCCGGACGCTGTCATCGTCGCCAACCCGAACACACAGCACGTCAGCACGGCCCTCGATTGCCTCGCGGCCGGCGTGCCGGTATTGCTGGAAAAACCGGTGGGTGTGCATCTGGATGAAGCCAGGGAACTGGTGGCTGCCTCAAAGGCCAGTGGCGTTCCGGTACTGGTCGGACATCACCGTCGGCACAATCCGCTGATTGTTCGCGCCCACGAACTTGTCCACAGCGGTGCATTGGGTCGGTTGACCACGGTCACGGCGCTCTGGCAGTTGCGCAAGCCAGACAGCTATTTTGAAACACCCTGGCGTCGCGAGGCCGGTGCGGGGATGTTGTTGACCAACCTGATCCACGACCTCGATCTGCTGCGGCACTTGTGCGGTGAAGTGCGTCAGGTTCAAGCCATCACCAGCAATGCCATTCGCGGGTTTGCCAATGAGGATTGTGCGGCGGTGTTGCTGCAATTCGACAGCGGTGCTCTGGGTAGCCTGACCGGCTCCGATGCGGTGGCCGCGCCCTGGAGTTGGGAGCTGGATTCGGGGGAGAACCCGGTGTATCCGCGCCATCCTGATCAACCGTGCTACTTGTTGGCCGGAACGGGTGGGGCGCTGAGCATTCCGCAGCTTAAACGCTGGCACTACAACGAAGTCGATGGCGGCTGGCATCAACCGTTGCTGGCAACCCAGGAAAGCTTCAGTGCCGATGAAGCCCTGCGTCTGCAGCTACAGCACTTCGTGCGCGTTGCGCGCCGGGAGGTCGAGCCGCTGGTGAGTGCCGCCGATGCCGCGCGTACGTTGGCGCTGATCGAAGCCATCCGTGAGGCAGCCGAAACCGGGCGTGCCTGCGCGCCATCGTTGATCGAGGGTTGAGCATGAGCGAGCGCATCTTCTCCCTGGCCAGCCTGACCGTGCTGGAGTTGTCACCGCCCGACATGGTCGAGGTCGCCGCGCGGGCCGGTTACAGTCATGTCGGCTTGCGTCTGGTACCGGCGACCCCGGAGGAACACCACTTTGCCCTGGTGGCCGACCACCAATTGCGGCGCCAGACCCTGGCGCGTCTGCGCGATACCGGTATTCGGGTGCTGGACGTCGAAATCCTGCGGCTCAAGCCGGAAACCGTCGTCGCCGATTTCGAAAAAATCCTCGCGGTGGGTGCCGAGTTCGGCGCCAGTGAGTTGCTGGTGGCCGGTAACGATCCTGACGAGCAGCGGCTGACGCAGCATTTTGCCGAGCTCTGTGATCTGGCGGCAGCCTATGGGCTGCACCCGCATCTGGAGTTCATGCCCTGGACCGATGCGCGCAATCTTCAACAAGCCACGCGTATCGTGGAAAACGCCGGGCGTGAAAACGGCGGCGTATTGGTAGACGCCTTCCACTTCGACCGCTCTGGATCGCGGCTGGAAGAACTGGCCAAAGTTGTCCCCTCACGGTTACGGTATGCACAGTTGTGTGACGTCGCAGGACCTCGGCCGGCCGACATGGCGGAGATCTTGCGTCAGGCGCGTAACGAACGGCGTTTTCCCGGCGATGGCGATTGTGACCTGCCGGGGTTGTTGCGCGGTTTGCCGGCTGACATTGCGTTGAGCCTGGAGATTCCCACCGTACAGTTGCTGGAGCAGGGCGTGAGTGGATTGGACCGGGCGCAGATGGCGCTGGATAAAACCCGGGAATTGTTGGCGTGGCTCTGATCGGTGCTGCGCCCCTATCGTCGGAATGTCGCCCAGGCCAAGCCACGCTCCCACAGGTTCTATGCTGGCCGGGTGCAGCGTGGTTTGCCCGTGATGCGTTTGACTTCAAGTAAGGAAACCCAATGACCGTCAGCACCCCGCTTTCCGGCGTCAATCAGCCCTTCAAAGGGATCCTGCTGATCGTTGTCGCAACCTTCCTGTTTTCCAGCCACGACGCCTTTTCCAAATACCTCTCCGGTTTCTATCCCATCGTCATGGTGGTCTGGGCGCGCTACGTGGTGCACACCTTGCTGATGGCCGGGATTTTCCTGCCGCAGTCCGGGCTGCGGGTGCTGCGTACCAAACGGCCATTACTGCAGGTGATCCGGGCGCTGTGCCTGCTGGGCACCAGTCTGTTTTTCACCACAGGGCTGATGTACATCCCGTTGGCCGAGGCCACGTCGGTCAACTTCCTCGCTCCGGTGCTGGTCACCGCGTTGTCGGTGCCGTTGCTTGGCGAGCGGGTGACTCGGGGGCAATGGCTGGCGGTGATTTTCGGTTTCAGCGGGGTGCTGATCATCGTTCACCCCGGGGGGGATCTGTTTACCCCGGCGGTGTTGCTGCCGTTCTGCTCGGCGCTATTTTTCTGCTTCTATCAACTGCTGACGCGCAAGCTCAGCGAGATCGACAGCCCGACCACCAGCAACTTTTTCGCAGGCTTGTGCAACACGCTGGTGATGAGTGCGCTGGTGCCGTTCTTCTGGCAGACGCCGAACCTGGTGCATGGCGCGATGATGCTGGCGCTGGGGGCCTGCGGGATGACGGCACACCTGTTCCTGACCCAGGCTTTCCGCCTCGCGGCACCGGCACTGCTGGCACCGTTCAGCTATTGCCAGATCATCTTCGCCGGCCTCTTGGGCTGGCTGCTGTTTTCCCATACGCCGACACTGACCACCGTGCTCGGCATTGCCGTGATCTGCTGCAGCGGGTTGGCAGCGGCCTGGCAGCAAAGCCGCCGCTGAAAGAGAGGCGTCAGGCCTAATGCCAGTCAGTTGCGCGGTAATGCGATCTGTAGCAGCTGCCGAGCCCGCGAGGCTGCGTTCGGCTGCGAAGCAGTCGTAAAATCAGTCATTGCGGTA
>NZ_JBWKWD010000077.1:0-5102 GCF_059422045.1 Pseudomonas sp. GW821-FHT02A08 | reverse complement strand
GGCGTCGTGTCAGGCAACATGGATGTTGAATGTACCGGCGCCTTCGCGAGCAAGCCCGCTCCCACAGGTATCTCAGTGCTGAAAATGATTGCACAAAAAAAATGGCAACCGCGCCAACGGTTGCCACTTTTTCAAACGGCTGGATTACTCGCCGTAAACGTCAAACTTGAAGTATTTGTCCTGCACTTGCTTGTACTTGCCGTTGGCGCGGATTTCGGTGATCGCGGTGTTGAACTTGTCCGCCAGTTCCTTATCACCCTTGCGCACGGCAATGCCTGCGCCGCCACCGAAGTATTTCGGATCGTTGTACTCAGGACCGACGAAGGCAAAACCTTTACCGGCGTCGGTTTTCAGGAAACCGTCGTCCAGGTTGACCGAGTCGGCCAGCAGCGCATCGATGCGGCCGGAAACCATGTCGAGGTTGGCTTCCTGCTGGGAGCCGTAGCGCACCAGCTCGATACCGGCAGGCACCAGCACTTCCGTGGCGAAGCGGTCGTGGGTACTGGCGCGCAGCACACCGACTTTCTTGCCTTTGAGTTCGGTCAGCGGATCCTTGATGCTGGAACCTTCCTTCATCACGAAGCGTGCCGGTGTGTGGTAGTACTTGATGGTGAAATCGACGTTCTTCTTGCGGTCGTCAGTGATGGTCATGGACGACAGAATGGCGTCGATTTTCTTGACCTTCAGCGCAGGGATCAGGCCGTCGAACTCTTGCTCGACCCAGGTGCACTTGACTTTCATCTGCTCGCACAGCGCGTCGCCGATATCCACGTCGAAACCGGTGAGTTTGCCGTCAGGGGTTTTCATCGAGAATGGCGGGTAGCCGGCTTCGATACCGATGCGGATCGGCTTGGCGTCGGCGGCCACGGCGGTCAGGGACAACATCGACAGTGCCAGGGCACCGAACATCACTAGCTTCTTCATTTATAACTCCTGTGTGCGGAGGCTTTTATTGGCAGCTTCGATTGGCAGCGTTCGGTCATCGCTTCGTGAGCGGGAACCGAAGTGGCCGGCAGTCTAGAGCGGCTACAGGAGGGTAAATTATGTCGAGGCGACAATTATTTACAGAAAAGTGGCACCCGGAGGGAGGCGTCGAGGTGAACGCGCCATGACGGTGCAAAGTCTGTCAGACATATCGCGTTTTCAGACCGGACCTACAGGTTTTCAGGCGTCATCCGACAGAACGGGACGACTGGCGATACTGGATGTTTTACGGCACATTGAGCGCCCTTGCGTCCCATCGAGAGTAGCGTGATGCCCACGTTGAACCTGATCCAGCACCACCCCGCCGAAGGTCCGGGCACCATCGCCTTCTGGGCCGAATCCCGGGGGCTGACGCTGAACGTGTTTCGCGCCGACCTGGGCCAATTGCCGCCCGTCAGCGCCGATCCCGTGATCCTGTTGGGCGGGCCTTATGAATCCAACGCCGGCCCGGCCTGGCTGGAAGCTGAACGGCAATGGCTCAAAGGCACGCTGGATCGGGACGCGGCCGTGTTCGCCATTTGCCTGGGGGCGCAGTTGCTGGCGTTGAGCCTGGGGGGGAATGTACGGCGGATGGACCGGAGCGAAACCGGATGGACCACCGTGACCTTTATCGATGGGCAAACACTGAAGGTGCTGGAGTGGCACGAAGACGCCATCGACCTGCCGCCTGCCGCGCAGCTGTTGGCCAGCAGCGAGCACTGTGCGCAGCAGCTATACCGCGCCGGACCGACGCGGCTTGGATTGCAGTTTCATCCGGAGTGGAACGCCGAGTCGGTGGCCATGCTCAATGCGCATTTTGGCGATGAGTCGCCGTTGCCCCGAGGGCCACAGGAGACTGAGGCTTACGCAGCAGTGGCCAAGTGGTTAGAGGCGACACTGGATGAGTGGTGGGCGGCCACTTCCTTTCGCTGAAATACATACCTGTGGCGAGGGGGGGGCAAGCCCCCTCGCCACAATGATCAATGGTGTTTGGGTGTCAGCATTCACAACCGATCACAGCATTCACCGACCGCGGCCCCCCGACACTCAACTCAAACCCTTCATCCAGCCATCCGGTCACGCCGCCGATCATCTCCTTGACCGGATAACCCAGGGCCGCCAGTTTCACCGCCGCCTTGTTGGCGCCGTTGCAGTGAGGCCCGGCGCAATACACCACAAACAGGCTGTTCTTCGCAAAACCCGCCAAGCCTTCGGCAGTCAGCAAGCGTCCGGGTATGTTGATCGCCCCCGGTACATGCCCGCGCTCGAACGCCAGCGGGCCACGAACATCCACCAAAGTGAAATCGACTTCGCCAGCCTGCTGGCTGCCATAAACATCTGAACAATCGGTTTCGAAGGTCAGACGGTTGCTGAAATGCATCAGGGCGATGGCCGAGGGGGCGGCGGGAATTTCGCGAACCAGGCAGGTCATGAGCAGTACTCCAAATAAGCGGTGGGTGTGGGAAGACTTTATCCGCCAGCCACTTGCGGCTACAGTGGCGCACAAGACACTCACCGGGAACTTTCCGCCAAATGCACCCTACCCCAGGAATGGTTGCGATTCTGGCCTACGACGGCCTCTGCACCTTCGAGTTCGGCATTGCCGTGGAGATCTTCGGCCTGCCACGGCCTGAATTCGATTTTCCGTGGTACGAGCATCGTATCGTCGCAGTCGATCAAGGCCCGATGCGCGCCATGGGCGGCATCCAGGTACTGGCCGATGGCGGCATGGAATTGCTCGCCGATGCCCGCACCATCATCATTCCCGGCTGGCGCGACCGCAGCGCCGCGGTACCCGCCGAGCTGATCGCCGCCCTGCGCCAGGCCCATGCCCGGGGGGCGCGGTTGCTGTCGATCTGCTCCGGTGTTTTCGTCCTCGCCGCCACCGGGTTGCTCGACGGCCACGGTGCGACCACGCACTGGCGCTATACCTCGGAACTGGCCGAGCGCTTTCCCGGCATCCTCGTGGACCCGGACGTGCTGTATGTCGATTCCGGCCAATTGATCACCTCCGCAGGCAGCGCGGCAGGCATCGATGCCTGCCTGCACCTGGTGGCACGGGATTTCGGCACCCAGGTGGCCAATTCCGTGGCCAGGCGCATGGTCATGTCGCCGCAACGCAGCGGTGGCCAGGCGCAATTCATTCCGACGCCGGTCAGTCCTACACCGCGTAGCGATCTTTCCCGCGTCATGCATTGGGCACGTGAGCGTTTGCATGAACCACTGCAAGTGCGCGACCTGGCCAGCGAAGCCGCCATGAGCGAACGCACCTTCCTGCGCCGTTTCACCGAAGCCAGCGGCCAGTCACCGAAAACCTGGTTGCAGCATGAGCGCCTGGGCCGCGCCCGCGAACTGCTGGAAAGCAGTGACCAGAACACCGAGCAGATTGCCGAGCGTTGTGGTTATCGTTCGGTGGAAAGCTTCCGGGTAGCCTTTCGAACCGTGGTTGGCGTGCCGCCTTCGGTGTATCGGGAGCGGTTTGGGCGTGGGGGCAATGCTATTTCTTGAGGTGTTCTCAAGGCCCTCTTCGCGAGCAAGCCCACTCCCACAGGTTTTGTGTCGTTCACATCATCCCTGTGGGAGCGGGCTTGCTCGCGAAGGGGCCAGCCCGGGCTAGCCAATTTTCAAGGCTTGCGCAACAGATAGGTATCCATGATCCAGCCATTAGCCAACCGGGCAGCCTTGCGCACCCGTTCGATCTCATCCGCCACATCCTTGAGCTTGCCGCTGATCAGGATTTCATCCGGCGTCCCCAGATAGGCCCCCCAGTAAATCTCGGTGTCCCGATCCACCACCTGCCGGTAAGCATCCTGGGCATCAAGCATCACCACCAGGCTGTCGGCATCGCTCACCTGCCCTGCCGCCAGGCGTCGGCCGGTGGTGATTTCAACGGAGTGGCCAATCTGGTTGAGCGGCACCTTGTGTCGGGCCGCCAACGCCTGGACGCTGGTAATGCCGGGGATCACCTCGAACTCGAACCCACAGGCGCCAGAGGCCTGGATCGCCTGAAGGATACGGATCGTGCTGTCGTACAACGCTGGGTCGCCCCACACCAGAAAACCACCGCACTGGCTGTCAGAAAGTTCCTCGTTGATCAGCCGTTCGAAGGTCTGCTGCCTGGCCAGGTTCAAGTCGTCGACACTGGTCCTGTAGTCCACCTCACCGCGCTCGCGCTCGGGGCTGGTGGCTTCGACAAAACGGTAATCGTGGCCGGTGATGTAGCGTTCGCAAATCTCGCGGCGCAGATCGATGAGTTTGTCTTTGCTCTGGCCCTTGTCCATGAGAAAAAAAACATCGACCCGGTTCAGCGCCTTCACCGCTTGCATGGTGATGTAGTCGGGATTGCCGGCACCGATCCCGATGACCAGGAGTTTTTTCATCACGGCAGGTCCTCGGGGTCGGTGCCCGGCAAGCGCAGCCGCCAGCGGCCATGGAACCTCAACTCGACAGCCGCCAAGGGGTCGACGTCGATCAGGCTGGACGACACCCCTTGCAAAACGTGCGTCAGCGCGGCGCGGATGACGAAAGGATGGGTAATGGCAACGATGTGCCCCGGCGTCGACTGCAACGAGGTCAGCCACACGCTCATCCGCTCCTCCAGTTGCAGCACCGACTCGCCACCGTGGGGTGCCGAAGCCGGGTCTACCAACCAATACTGGAGTTCCTCAGCTTCAGTCTTTTGAAGTTCACCGATGCGAACACCGCCCCAACGCCCGAAGTCGCAGTCCCTCAAGGCGTCGACAATCTCCGGTGAACTGCCGAACAGTTCAGCGGTTTGCCGGGTGCGCAACTCCGGGCCACAGACAAGACGCGGAGCGCTCTTGAACTGGTTGCAACGGGAAAGCCTGAGGGCTTGCCAATCCATTTCCAGAGGTTCGTCCAGAGGAAAACGCGCCAATTTCTGTGCGACGGTTCGCGCGTGGCAAATCAGGGTTAAACGGGTTGCCTGCACCAGCAATCACTCTATGAATGGAAAGGAACGATGGCCGCAATTGTGCCGCAAGTAAGCAGACCCGGGGGGGGTAATGCCCGTCAGTTAAGCAATTTCAGCCGCGACACCCGTTGTAGCAGCTGCCGAGCCCGCGAGGCTGCGTTCGGCTGCGAAGCAGTCGTGAGTCCAGCTGACGCGGCCTGCCTGA
>NZ_JBWKWD010000076.1:0-3305 GCF_059422045.1 Pseudomonas sp. GW821-FHT02A08 | reverse complement strand
GAGTCGTTCTTTAAAAATTTGGGTATGTGATAGAAAGATAGACTGAACGTTACTTTCACTGGTAACGGATCAGGCTAAGGTAAAATTTGTGAGTGGCTCTTAGGAGCGCAATCGAATTTTCGGCGAATGTCGTCTTCATAGTATAACCAGATTGCTTGGGGTTATATGGTCAAGTGAAGAAGCGCATACGGTGGATGCCTTGGCAGTCAGAGGCGATGAAAGACGTGGTAGCCTGCGAAAAGCTTCGGGGAGTCGGCAAACAGACTTTGATCCGGAGATGTCTGAATGGGGGAACCCAGCCATCATAAGATGGTTATCTTGTACTGAATACATAGGTGCAAGAGGCGAACCAGGGGAACTGAAACATCTAAGTACCCTGAGGAAAAGAAATCAACCGAGATTCCCTTAGTAGTGGCGAGCGAACGGGGACTAGCCCTTAAGTTGATTTGAGATTAGCGGAACGCTCTGGAAAGTGCGGCCATAGTGGGTGATAGCCCTGTACGCGAAAATCTCTTATCAATGAAATCGAGTAGGACGGAGCACGAGAAACTTTGTCTGAATATGGGGGGACCATCCTCCAAGGCTAAATACTACTGACTGACCGATAGTGAACTAGTACCGTGAGGGAAAGGCGAAAAGAACCCCGGAGAGGGGAGTGAAATAGATCCTGAAACCGTATGCGTACAAGCAGTGGGAGCCTACTTTGTTAGGTGACTGCGTACCTTTTGTATAATGGGTCAGCGACTTATTTTCAGTGGCGAGCTTAACCGAATAGGGGAGGCGTAGCGAAAGCGAGTCTTAATAGGGCGTCTAGTCGCTGGGAATAGACCCGAAACCGGGCGATCTATCCATGGGCAGGTTGAAGGTTAGGTAACACTGACTGGAGGACCGAACCGACTACCGTTGAAAAGTTAGCGGATGACCTGTGGATCGGAGTGAAAGGCTAATCAAGCTCGGAGATAGCTGGTTCTCCTCGAAAGCTATTTAGGTAGCGCCTCATGTATCACTGTAGGGGGTAGAGCACTGTTTCGGCTAGGGGGTCATCCCGACTTACCAAACCGATGCAAACTCCGAATACCTACAAGTGCCGAGCATGGGAGACACACGGCGGGTGCTAACGTCCGTCGTGAAAAGGGAAACAACCCAGACCGTCAGCTAAGGTCCCAAAGTTATGGTTAAGTGGGAAACGATGTGGGAAGGCTTAGACAGCTAGGAGGTTGGCTTAGAAGCAGCCACCCTTTAAAGAAAGCGTAATAGCTCACTAGTCGAGTCGGCCTGCGCGGAAGATGTAACGGGGCTCAAACCATACACCGAAGCTACGGGTATCATCTTCGGATGATGCGGTAGAGGAGCGTTCTGTAAGCCTGTGAAGGTGAGTTGAGAAGCTTGCTGGAGGTATCAGAAGTGCGAATGCTGACATGAGTAACGACAATGGGTGTGAAAAACACCCACGCCGAAAGACCAAGGTTTCCTGCGCAACGTTAATCGACGCAGGGTTAGTCGGTCCCTAAGGCGAGGCTGAAAAGCGTAGTCGATGGAAAACAGGTTAATATTCCTGTACTTCTGGTTATTGCGATGGAGGGACGGAGAAGGCTAGGCCAGCTTGGCGTTGGTTGTCCAAGTTTAAGGTGGTAGGCTGGAATCTTAGGTAAATCCGGGATTCTAAGGCCGAGAGCTGATGACGAGTGTTCCTTTGGAACACGAAGTGGTTGATGCCATGCTTCCAAGAAAAGCTTCTAAGCTTCAGGTAACCAGGAACCGTACCCCAAACCGACACAGGTGGTTGGGTAGAGAATACCAAGGCGCTTGAGAGAACTCGGGTGAAGGAACTAGGCAAAATGGCACCGTAACTTCGGGAGAAGGTGCGCCGGTGAGGGTGAAGGACTTGCTCCGTAAGCCCACGCCGGTCGAAGATACCAGGCCGCTGCGACTGTTTATTAAAAACACAGCACTCTGCAAACACGAAAGTGGACGTATAGGGTGTGACGCCTGCCCGGTGCCGGAAGGTTAATTGATGGGGTTAGCTAACGCGAAGCTCTTGATCGAAGCCCCGGTAAACGGCGGCCGTAACTATAACGGTCCTAAGGTAGCGAAATTCCTTGTCGGGTAAGTTCCGACCTGCACGAATGGCGTAACGATGGCGGCGCTGTCTCCACCCGAGACTCAGTGAAATTGAAATCGCTGTGAAGATGCAGTGTATCCGCGGCTAGACGGAAAGACCCCGTGAACCTTTACTATAGCTTTGCACTGGACTTTGAATTTGCTTGTGTAGGATAGGTGGGAGGCTTTGAAGCGTGGACGCCAGTTCGCGTGGAGCCATCCTTGAAATACCACCCTGGCAACTTTGAGGTTCTAACTCAGGTCCGTTATCCGGATCGAGGACAGTGTATGGTGGGTAGTTTGACTGGGGCGGTCTCCTCCTAAAGAGTAACGGAGGAGTACGAAGGTGCGCTCAGACCGGTCGGAAATCGGTCGTAGAGTATAAAGGCAAAAGCGCGCTTGACTGCGAGACAGACACGTCGAGCAGGTACGAAAGTAGGTCTTAGTGATCCGGTGGTTCTGTATGGAAGGGCCATCGCTCAACGGATAAAAGGTACTCCGGGGATAACAGGCTGATACCGCCCAAGAGTTCATATCGACGGCGGTGTTTGGCACCTCGATGTCGGCTCATCACATCCTGGGGCTGAAGCCGGTCCCAAGGGTATGGCTGTTCGCCATTTAAAGTGGTACGCGAGCTGGGTTTAGAACGTCGTGAGACAGTTCGGTCCCTATCTGCCGTGGACGTTTGAGATTTGAGAGGGGCTGCTCCTAGTACGAGAGGACCGGAGTGGACGAACCTCTGGTGTTCCGGTTGTCACGCCAGTGGCATTGCCGGGTAGCTATGTTCGGAAAAGATAACCGCTGAAAGCATCTAAGCGGGAAACTTGCCTCAAGATGAGATCTCACTGGGACCTTGAGTCCCCTGAAGGGCCGTCGAAGACTACGACGTTGATAGGTTGGGTGTGTAAGCGCTGTGAGGCGTTGAGCTAACCAATACTAATTGCCCGTGAGGCTTGACCATATAACACCCAAGCAATTTGACTACTCCTGACTTTGGAAACAAAGAGGAGCATCAGATTGCGGTGTGTGAAGACGCAACGAACCGAAAGTTCGAGAGACGCACAAAACACCAGACTGTCACATACCCAATTTGCTGAAGCGAGGCCAGCCGGTCACGACTCAGTACCCGAATTTCTTGACGACCATAGAGCATTGGAACCACCTGATCCCATCCCGAACTCAGCAGTGAAACGATGCATCGCCGA
>NZ_JBWKWD010000075.1:0-6145 GCF_059422045.1 Pseudomonas sp. GW821-FHT02A08 | reverse complement strand
CTACGCCTTTTTGCTGGTTCCATTACGTCCTCCTGAAAAACAGATCAGAAGGTGTAAACCTTATTCAGGACGGGACAGCTGAAATAAAAAAGGGAGACTCGAAAGTCTCCCTTTTTGCACAACCGGGGGTGTCAGTCGAACACGCCGAAGGTCATGTAGCTGAACCACGAACGGTCGCTGTTGTTGCCTTGCGCTTCGTGATTTTCTTCTTCGACCGCGTCGCCATTGTCATCTTTAGGCTTGAGTTCGGCCGGGATGGCGTCCTTGGCGTCCTGGAACTGCTTCTGTACGTCCTGGTTGGCGCGGGTTTCGCCCGGTGGCAGCGGCGGACGGGACTCGATCAGGCCCAGGGTCGTCTTGCTCAGCCACGAACGGTTGTCGGCTTCGGCCACGGTCGGTACGAACTGACCGTCTACCAGCGTCGGGTGGTTCGGGTAGTTGAGCTTCAGGGTTTCCAGGCTGGTGGCAGCCAGTTCGTCCAGGTGCAGGCGCTGGTAGGCCTCGGTCATCACCGCCAGGCCGTCGCCGACCGAAGGGGTTTCCTGGAAGTTTTCCACCACGTAACGACCGCGGTTCGCGGCGGCGACATAGGCCTGACGGGTCAGGTAGTAATCGGCCACGTGAATTTCATAGGCCGCCAGCAGGTTGCGCAGATAGATCATGCGCTGCTTGGCATCCGGTGCGTAGCGGCTGTTCGGGAAGCGGCTGGTCAGCTGGGCGAACTCGTTATAGGAGTCGCGGGCGGCGCCCGGGTCACGCTTGGTCATGTCCAGCGGCAGGAAACGCGCCAGCAGGCCGACGTCCTGGTCGAAAGAAGTCAGGCCCTTGAGGTAGTAGGCATAATCGACGTTCGGATGCTGTGGGTGCAGGCGAATGAAGCGTTCCGCAGCGGACTTTGCCGCTTCTGGCTCGGTGTTCTTGTAGTTGGCGTAGATGAGTTCGAGTTGCGCCTGATCGGCATAGCGACCGAACGGATAACGCGATTCCAGAGCCTTCAGCTTGGCGATGGCACTGGTGTAGCTACTGTTGTCCAGGTCATTTTGAGCCTGTTGGTACAGCTCGACTTCACTGAGGTTTTCGTCTACGACTTCCTTCGATGAGCAAGCAGCGGTCAATGCGAGGATGGCGATCAGCAGCAGGTGTTTCACTTGCATGGCGGCTTGCGTCCCTATGACGGCCGCTGTCTTGGGCGTGGCCGTCCTGTTATGATGAGCGCCCCGTTGAATAGCCTCGGGGCAAAAGACGCCGTATTTAACCACAAGCGCGCAGCCGAAACCAAAGGCTGTGCCGACGCCTAGTCTGAGCATGTCCGATAAAATTGAACTTCGCGCAGAGGTGCCGTCCGAATTGGGCGGCCAACGCCTCGATCAAGTCGCCGCACAATTATTCGCTGAGCACTCGCGCTCGCGCCTTTCCGCCTGGATCAAAGACGGCCGCCTGACTGTGGATGGGGCGGTTATCCGCCCGCGAGACATCGTCCACGGCGGCGCCATCCTTGAGCTGACTGCCGAGCAGGAAGCTCAGGGCGAATGGGTCGCTCAAGACATAGCCCTGGATATCGTCTACGAAGACGACGATATCCTGGTGATCAACAAGCCCGCGGGCCTGGTGGTGCACCCGGCTGCCGGTCATGCCGACGGCACCTTGCTCAACGCCTTGCTGCACCACGTGCCGGACATCATCAATGTGCCCCGCGCCGGTATCGTGCATCGCCTGGACAAGGACACCACCGGTCTGATGGTGGTGGCCAAGACCATTCAAGCGCAGACGCAGCTGGTTACACAGTTGCAGAGCCGCAGCGTCAGCCGGATCTACGAGTGCATCGTGATCGGTGTGGTGACAGCCGGTGGCAAGATCAACGCGCCGATCGGTCGTCACGGCCAGCAACGCCAGCGCATGGCCGTGATGGAAGGTGGCAAGCAAGCCGTCAGCCATTACCGCGTGCTCGAGCGCTTCCGCTCCCACACTCACGTGCGGGTGAAGCTGGAAACCGGTCGTACGCACCAGATTCGCGTGCACATGGCGCACATCAACTACCCGTTGGTCGGAGATCCTGCCTACGGCGGTCGTTTCCGTATCCCGCCGGCCGCCAACCCGACCATGGTCGAGTCGCTGAAAAACTTCCCGCGTCAGGCGCTGCATGCGCGTTTCCTGGAACTGGATCATCCGACCACCGGTCAGCGCATGAGCTGGGAATCGCCGTTGCCGGAAGATTTCGTCTGGCTTCTCACCCTGCTCAAGCAAGACCGCGAGGCGTTCATCGGATGAGTGACTGGCTGATTCCTGACTGGCCCGCGCCGGCCGGGGTCAAAGCCTGCGTCACCACCCGTGCGGGCGGCGTCAGTGTGGCGCCGTTCGACAGCCTCAACCTCGGCGATCACGTCGACGACAGCCCTGAAGCTGTTGCCGAGAATCGCCGTCGTCTTACCGATCATTTCTCCATTCAACCGGCCTGGCTGCAGCAGGTCCACGGCATCGTCGTGGTCCATGCCGATCCTGGCCGGGTGGATACGGCTGATGCCAGTTGGACATCAACGCCGGGCGTCGCCTGCGCGGCGATGACCGCCGATTGCCTGCCTGCGCTGTTTTGCGACCGTGCCGGCACCCGCGTCGCTGCGGCCCATGCCGGTTGGCGCGGGTTGGCGGCGGGCGTGCTGGAAGCAACCCTCGACAGCCTGGCCGTGCCACCAGCAGAAGTGCTCGTCTGGTTAGGTCCGGCCATTGGTCCGCAAGCCTTTGAAGTCGGCCCCGAAGTGCGCGAGACATTCGTCCAGCAGTTACCGCAAGCAGCTCAAGCTTTTGTACCAAGCCAGAACCCCGGCAAATTCATGGCCGACATCTATATGTTGGCGCGCTTGCGTCTGGCAGCTCGTGGTGTAACCGCTGTCTACGGTGGCGGTTTCTGCACCGTCACCGATCCACGCTTCTTTTCCTACCGCCGTGCGTCCCGCACCGGTCGTTTTGCCTCCCTTGTCTGGCTCGAACGCTAGACTTGCCTGACCTGCATCAACGTCCAGACGCTTGAAACTCCCAGAATCGACCACATCTATTGTGGTATCCGGCAGGTTTCTTCATTCAGGATGTTTTATAGGTCCGGCCTGCTCAAAAGGAAGGTGACCCATGCGTATAGACCGTTTAACCAGCAAATTGCAGTTAGCGTTGTCCGATGCCCAATCCCTGGCTGTCGGCCACGATCATCCGGCCATTGAACCGGCGCACTTGATGCAAGCCTTGCTCGAACAGCAGGGCGGCTCGATCAAGCCCCTGCTGATGCAGGTGGGCTTCGACGTCAACAGCTTGCGTAAAGAGCTGACCAAAGAACTCGACCAGCTACCGAAAATCCAGAACCCGACCGGTGACGTGAACATGTCGCAGGATCTGGCGCGCCTGCTCAATCAGGCCGACCGTCTGGCCCAGCAGAAGGGTGACCAGTTTATCTCCAGCGAACTGGTGCTGCTTGCCGCCATGGACGAGAACAGCAAGCTCGGCAAGCTGTTGCTCGGCCAGGGCGTGAGCAAGAAAGCCCTGGAAAATGCGATCAACAATCTGCGCGGCGGCGAGGCCGTCAACGACCCGAACCACGAAGAAGCACGACAGGCCCTGGATAAGTACACCGTCGACCTGACCAAGCGCGCCGAGGACGGCAAGCTGGATCCGGTGATCGGCCGTGACGATGAAATTCGCCGGACCATCCAGGTGCTGCAACGTCGTACCAAGAACAACCCGGTGCTGATCGGTGAGCCTGGCGTGGGTAAAACCGCCATCGCCGAAGGCCTGGCCCAGCGCATCATCAATGGTGAAGTGCCGGATGGCCTCAAGGGCAAACGCCTGTTGTCCCTGGACATGGGCGCGCTGATCGCTGGCGCCAAGTATCGCGGCGAGTTCGAAGAGCGCCTCAAGGCATTGCTCAATGAACTGTCGAAGCAGGAAGGGCAGATCATTCTGTTCATCGACGAACTGCATACCATGGTCGGCGCCGGTAAAGGTGAGGGCTCGATGGATGCTGGCAACATGCTCAAGCCGGCCCTGGCCCGCGGTGAGCTGCACTGCGTTGGCGCCACCACGCTCAACGAGTACCGCCAATATATCGAGAAGGACGCCGCCCTCGAGCGACGTTTCCAGAAAGTGCTGGTGGACGAGCCGAGCGAAGAAGACACCATCGCCATCCTGCGTGGCCTCAAGGAGCGTTATGAGGTTCACCACAAGGTGGCGATTACCGACGGCGCGATCATTGCCGCGGCCAAGCTCAGTCATCGCTACATCACTGACCGGCAGTTGCCGGACAAGGCCATCGACCTGATCGATGAGGCCGCCAGCCGCATCCGCATGGAGATCGACTCCAAGCCGGAAGTGCTGGACCGTCTGGAGCGTCGCCTGATTCAGCTGAAGGTGGAATCCCAGGCGCTGAAGAAAGAAAGTGACGACGCGGCGAAGAAGCGTCTGGAAAAACTGCAGGAAGAAATCGCGCGTCATGAGCGTGAGTACTCGGATCTCGAAGAAATCTGGAACTCGGAAAAAGCCGAGGTGCAGGGTTCTGCGCAAATCCAGCAGAAGATCGAGCAGTCTCGT
Organism: Pseudomonas sp. GW821-FHT02A08; assembly: GCF_059422045.1. Classification (NCBI taxonomy): domain Bacteria; kingdom Pseudomonadati; phylum Pseudomonadota; class Gammaproteobacteria; order Pseudomonadales; family Pseudomonadaceae; genus Pseudomonas; species Pseudomonas sp. GW821-FHT02A08. The sequence goes on along the minus strand of NZ_JBWKWD010000075.1, from coordinate 1,576 downwards.
CAGGAACTGGAAGCCGCTCGCCGCAAAGGTGACCTGAACCGCATGGCCGAGTTGCAGTACGGGGTGATCCCGGATCTGGAGCGCAGCCTGCAAATGGTCGACCAGCATGGCAAAGCCGAAAACCAGTTGCTGCGCAGCAAGGTGACTGAAGAAGAGATCGCCGAAGTCGTTTCGAAGTGGACCGGTATTCCGGTGTCGAAAATGCTCGAAGGCGAGCGCGAAAAGCTGATGAAAATGGAAAGCCTGTTGCACCAGCGTGTGATCGGCCAGGACGAAGCTGTGGTCGCGGTTTCCAATGCGGTGCGGCGTTCCCGCGCCGGGTTGTCCGACCCGAACCGGCCAAGCGGCTCGTTCATGTTCCTCGGCCCGACCGGTGTCGGTAAAACCGAGCTGTGCAAGGCCCTGGCCGAGTTCCTCTTCGACACTGAAGAGGCGATGGTGCGGATCGACATGTCCGAGTTCATGGAGAAACACTCCGTGGCTCGCTTGATCGGTGCGCCACCAGGCTACGTGGGCTACGAAGAGGGCGGTTACCTGACCGAGGCCGTACGTCGCAAGCCGTATTCGGTGATCCTCATGGACGAAGTCGAGAAGGCGCACCCGGATGTATTCAACATCTTGCTGCAAGTGCTCGAGGATGGTCGTCTGACCGACAGCCACGGCCGCACGGTGGACTTCAAGAACACCGTGATTGTCATGACCTCCAACCTGGGGTCGGTACAGATCCAGGAGCTGGTCGGTGACCGTGAGGCGCAGCGGGCGGCGGTGATGGATGCGATTTCCAGCCACTTCCGGCCGGAGTTCATCAACCGGGTCGACGAAGTGGTGATCTTCGAGCCGTTGGCACGGGATCAGATCGCCGGTATTACCGAGATCCAGTTGGGTCGTCTGCGCAGCCGCCTGACCGAGCGCGAGCTGAAGCTTGAGCTCAGCCCTGAGGCGATGGACAAGCTGATCGCGGTCGGCTACGACCCGGTGTATGGCGCACGGCCGCTCAAGCGCGCTATCCAGCGCTGGATCGAGAACCCGCTGGCGCAGCTGATTCTGTCCGGTCGATTCATGCCGGGCGATACCGCTCACGGCGTGGTGGAAAACGACGAAATCGTCTTCGTCTGATCCATAACGGCAGCAAAATCGAAAAGGCCTCGCATAACGAGGCCTTTTTTTCGTTAGGCTGTTGAACTCAAAGGAAAAGGCTTGTAAAGTGCGCCCCGCAGTAAGTCACCCGCCAGGGTTTCCGCTCCCCAAGCAGGAATCTAAAATAAGTTGCAAATCATTAACTTGAAAGCAATTTAGGGGGTTGACAGAGGTGCTGAAGATTGTAGAATAGCGCGCCTCAGACACACGAACGCAGCGATGCGAACGGGTTGAAGAGAACGCAGTAAAGCTTCAAAGTTGTAAATTGAAATGTGCAGTTCCGTGATAGCTCAGTCGGTAGAGCAAATGACTGTTAATCATTGGGTCCCAGGTTCGAGTCCTGGTCACGGAGCCAATTTCAAACCGGGGTATAGCGCAGTCCGGTAGCGCGCCTGCTTTGGGAGCAGGATGTCAGGAGTTCGAATCCCCTTACCCCGAC
>NZ_JBWKWD010000074.1:0-6492 GCF_059422045.1 Pseudomonas sp. GW821-FHT02A08 | reverse complement strand
AGTCCGGCTGACGCGGTCTGCCTGACGTACCGCGATTACTGGTTTTACGACTGCTTCGCAGCCGAACGCCGCCTCGCAGGCTCGGCAGCTGCTACAAAGGGTGTCGTGGCTGAAATTGCTTAACTGACTGGCATTACTCATATGGCCGGTTTTTTTTCGAGTGAAATACGTCCATTTCTTTTCAGCGCCAAAGCGTTGACCGTCATGGGTGAAAGCGATCCGAAGGGCGTAGCCAGAGGCCTGGAGGGTGAGAAGCGCATCATCCTTTCGACGAGGGGGAGGGTAGCGGGGTTTACCTCGCGTCTACCGCTCATCGCCAAAGCATAAAACAGGCTTTGACATCATTGGGGATTTGGTTGAATATTCATCCATCGCATACGATTCAATCGATAGCGATAAAATTCAACGACAACCCTGGCCGTTTGGAGACTTAACCATGAACACCGGAAGCCGCCGCACAATGTTCATCTCGACCGCTCACGTTTCCCATGGTCAAAACGGCAACAACTGGATCATTGCACACGCCAACTGGTGAACGTTGTTTTTTAAATGTCATTAATATCGCATGCGATACAATCGCACGAAAGATTAAATACTGAGGAAGTCCCCATGAGCAAAATCGAAAAAGTACTGGTAACCGGCAAAACCCACACCACTCATAACAGCGCAGGCAACACCTCGCGCGGCCATAACGGCAACCTCGACATCGTGCTGTCGTCCCCCGGCAGTGACACACCGGCACACGTGCTCACCGCCGTCCAGCCGCACCCGAAAGCCGAGCAACTGTTCGCCGGCGCGTGGTCGGCCTGCTATATCGCAGCGGTGGGGCTGGCCGCCCAACAGATGAAGGTGACTCTGCCGAGCGACACGGCCGTCGACATTGAAGTGGACCTGGGCCAGACCGGTGCGGCTTACTTCCTCCAGGCCCGACTGACCCTGCGAGTGCCAGGGCTGGACCAAGGGGTGGCGACCGAGTTGGCCCACAACGCCGATGCAATCTGCCCATACTCCAAGGCCACACGCGGCAACATTGATGTCGACATCAACGTCCTGACGGCATAACCCCCATTGCGGCCGGCTCACCGGGGATCTTCCCGGGGAGCCGGCCGTCGGTGTTTGTACGCACTTCCGATACCATCGCGTACGACGTATAGTTTCAGTCTCGCCAGACTGACCCAAGAGATCGTCCATGAAAAACACCGACAAGACATCCGCCCTGGATCTCAAACTCTCCGAGTTCCTGTGTTTTGCGGTCTATTCAACCAACCTGGCCTTCGGCAAGGCCTACAAGCCGATGCTCGAACGGCTTGGCCTGACCTACACGCAATACATCACCCTGGTTGCGCTGTGGGAGGAAGACAACCAGACCGTTGGCAGCCTGGGCGAAAAGCTGTTTCTCGAATCCAATACCCTCACGCCGATCCTGAAGAAACTGGAAGCGATGGGGTACTTGCTGCGCCAGCGCGACCCGGAAGACGAACGCCAGGTGCGGATCAGTCTCACCAAAGAAGGGCGAAAACTGCGCGAAGGCCTCACCGAAGACGGCTTCCCGCAAACCGGTCTTGATCCAGACGACTTCGTGCAGATGCAGAAGGCCATTGTGAAGTTACGGGGCAATCTCATTCGGTCGACCAAGGACAGAGAGTAAGTCGTACCCGGTAAAGCGAGTGGCCCCGGATTTGCGAAGTGGGCTGCGCGGAGAAACCCTTTCCTATTGCGCAATCAGGTGCATAAGTGCAGCAGGTTGCAGCGATAGAGAGTCGTCGGCCCAAGTAACGGATCAAAGCGGCTCATTAACCCCGCAGGGTAATACGAATATCGGATGTTGTGCGGCGGTTGTACCGCAGGACTGGCCCTTGGTCTGAATCCCCCCGATTTCGGAGTGAATTCCCCCCGCTACTGGGCGCGATTCCCCAGCAGGAGTCGCGTCTCCATCCGCTTGTGAATTTCAATTTCAGAGCAATGTTTGCGGGGCGTTCAGGTATGCCGGTAAAAATTTTCAGATCGATGGCAGGGTAATTGCTGAGCGAGGCTATCCCGCACATGAACGGTGTCGGGACGCCGTGGAGCTGTCAGTACCCCCATTGAGTGATTGATGGAACCGTCGGGTTGCATCGCGAAATACCCCTGTCTACTCAATGGAAGTGCTGCGGTCATCCTCTGCAACTGTCCAGGGGACGTCGATATGTATCACTTCAAGTCAGCGCTGCACCGGTTATCGGTATTGATCATTCCATGGACGCTGGTTTGCCTGCTCGCGGTAACGCTGGTGGCGGCGGACGAGCCTCAGGGCAATGACAATCAAAGTAATGACAAGTGGCTGGAGCCGGCACGTTCCAGGCTCATGCATGTGATAGGCGGGATGCCGTTCTTCCCCCATCGGGCCAATACCACCGGCAACCTGATCCTGAATGTGAAGGACTTCGACAATGCCCAAGTCTGTGGCGCTTGCCATACGGAGATCTACAAACAGTGGCGTTCATCGATGATGTCCCAGGCCTGGGATGAACCCATCTATCGGGCCTTGCTCAAGCGTGCGAGTTCGGCCACCGAGGGAAAGGTCGATAACTTCTGCACCGGCTGCCATACCCCGATCGGTCTCACCACCGGCCAGATCAATTCGCAGGTCAACCGCTCCTCGGTTGAAGACAGCGCGAAGAACACTCCGATGCCCGGGGTCGATTGCGAGACCTGCCACAACATCAGTGCCCGCACGGGCCTCGATAACGGTGCCTATGTCCTGAGCCCGCGAGCGAACGGCAAGCCGACCAAGTTCGGCCCGCGTAGGGATGCCGTTTCGCCTTATCACGACACCGTGTATTCCGCCCTGCACACCCGCTCGGACTTTTGCGGCACTTGCCACAACGTCACGCACCCCTTCAGCAGCGTGGCGGTGGAGCGCACCTATGACGAATGGCAGGAGAGCACCTACAGCCTTAACAATGTGACCTGCCAGAAATGCCACATGCCGGGTTTCAAGGGTAAGGCCGCGATCATGGGGCCGGATCGCGAGGAGGTCGCCTCGCATTGGTTCAGCGGAGCCAATGCAATGATGCTCAAGCATCTCGGTCAGGAGGAGGGCGCGCAACGGGCACGCGACATGCTCGGGCGCGCCGGGGACATAAAGTTCGAGCAAGTGCCGGCAGCCATGACGCCCGGGCAATACACCTCGGTAGCCGTCAAGGTGACCAACGTCGGCGCCGGGCACAAGCTGCCGACCGGCTTTCCCGAGGGGCGGGAGATGTGGATCGATTTCCGGGTGCAGGATTCCAATGGTCGCGAGATCTATCGCCTGGGTTCGATCAAGGACGGCAAGACCGAGGTCAACACACGCAATTTCAAGGTGCACATAGGCGACAAGGACGGCAATCCGCTGGACGTCGAGGTCTGGAATGCCACGCAGATTCTCTCGGACAACCGCATTCTGCCCAAGGGCTACGATATCGGAGAGTTTTCCTTCCTGGTGCCGGCCGACGCCGTCGGACCGCTGACCCTGACAGCCGATCTGAACTACTGGCCGTTTTCCCAGAAACTCGCCGACTACCTGCTCGGCAAGGATAAAGTGCAGGTGGAAATCACCCGGATGGCCAACGTCACGCAGAGCGTACCCTTGTCGACCGGATCCGAGACGGCGAAGCAAGCGGTGCCCTCGAAGTCGAAACTCGACGACGCCAGCGCTTACTACAAGGAATGAACATGTCGTCGTAATGCCTGAAAAGCCGGCGTGATTCAAGTTTCCTCAACCAGGGTATTCAAAGTCTCGCCGTGCTCAAACCACCTGCTGCAGCAGTGGTCACTACCTACGAAGCGGTGTTGCCGTGGAACTGCTCACCGGAAATGCCACGGTAAACGGGAAACGCACCTGGTGACAGGTGTGCTTCGTGGATCGGATACGGAGGTCGTGCCTTTGTGTTGTGATGTTTCTCTCGGCCATTGATACTGGCGTAATGTCCGCAATGAATTGCGGGAGCACGGCGAAGGTAAGTGGTGTCGATATCTACCTTGTGTCATATGGCATTTTAGCAAAAACTCCTTTTCTTTACATTGGATACGAAGTCCAAGGTAAAATCTTATATTTGGCCGGGTTTGGCGGTGACGCATTCTTGGATTCGTGAAGGGTATGGGGCAACACCTTGCCGAATAGACCAGGTGTTGCGTTCATACTTTGAATTAAATGGATTAATATATGTTTCTATGCATTAATTCAAAAAACTAATGAGTTACGGTGCTATATAAAAATAATCAATATGTCCCTGCTGCGTACCTCCTGTGCTCTGATTAACCTCTATGTAGGAAATTTTATGTTCGCCTGGAACTTGGAATTCAACCCAGTTGGGGGACGGATTAAAGCTACCATCATAGGGCGGACGACGCTCGCCTAAAAGCGCGCCATTCGAGTTATAGAACGTTAAAATTGTTAAGCCGTAACAACTAATGGAAAATTTGACATAGGAATATTCTGAAGCCAATGCGATGCGAGCAGTACCGGTAGAAAATATGACCAATGCATTTCCTTCCTTCATCCCGGGAGTAGGAAAGTCGATTCTTGAGATTCCAATTGCGGTATTTGATGATGTGATTGTCATCGTTGGGAGTCTTAATGGATTGCCCGGCCTAAGTACTTGCGGGGGGTAACCATCAAAATTATCTAACAACATCTCATTGACTACGACGCGAAAGGTTCGCGGATCCGAAGTCTGGCCCAAACCGTACAGCGCCTTGGCGGTGAAACTGTGCGCGGCCACGCTCAGGCCGGAGACCAACAGTGTCCAGATCCCGGTGATCGGGTCAGCCGTCGGCTGGCCTTTGGAAACGTTGCCGTCAAGCACATCGACTTTCTGACCTTTGCTGGCCTCACCAGACAGGGTCACCGCGGTTTCCACGGTGGTGGTGCCTTCGGGAATCTCCGCCCCGCTCGGCGAGCCTTTGGCCGAATCGATGGTCGGGGCGGTATCCGCGACCACAGTCAGGGTCCGCGGTGCCGACTCCGTTCCACTGCCATACAACGCCTTGGCTTTGAAGGAATGATCGGCAATCGTCAGTCCCGTCAAATCAACTGTCCAGACACCTTGGGCATCTGCCCTGGCCGTCTTGCCCGTGGAGGTCATGTGGTTGAAAACCTCCACCTCCAGAAACGTATTCGCCGTCCCTGTCAGACGAACAGTGGTGTCAATCGTGCGACCGCCATTGGCTATTGGCTGCCCTTTGGAATCATGCGCGGCGGTAATGGCCGGCACCACTCCATTTAACGCTGTCAAACGCCAGAGGTTCGAGGGCGGGTTGTTTGCGTATTGGCCAACGGCCTGGAAAGTGTGCAGCACGTTAAGCGTTAACCCGCTCACGGTATGGGTCCAGATCGAGTCGGTTCCTGCCTTGGCCTTGCCCTTGGAGGTCGTACCGAGGAAGACTTCCACCTCCTGAGCGGCAGACGCGGAGCCTGTAAGCGTGACTCTGTCGTGGACGGTATAGCCGTTGTCAGGGATGCCCCAGCCGCTACGATCCTCTACAGATCTGATGGTCGGGGCTGTGGTCGCCGTGACGGTCAGGGGGTGTGCGTCCGAGGTTTGGCCCGAACCGTACAGCGCCTTGGCAGTGAAATTGTGGGCTGCCACGCTCAGGCCGGTCAGGGTCAGGGACCATTCGCCTTTGGTGGTGTTGGCGGTGGCTTCCCCTTTGACCGTCTCAACGTCCTTGATCTGGACCTTCTGGCCCTTGCTCGCCTCCCCGGTGAGCTTGACGGTGGTGTCGACCGTGAAGCCGGCTGGCGGGATTTCAACGCCCTTGGAGTCTTCGGCTTTGATGATGGTCGGCGTCACCACCTCGAAGGCCTTGATCGTGTAGACCCGATCCGCAAATACCAGTGCATTGGCCTCGACATTGCTTTTATCCAGCGCGGCCTTGAACTTGATGGTCAGTGTGCTGCCATCTTTCAGATTTCTCAGAGAACTTAGGCTAAGGGCCTGTTCATTAAAACCGTGGTCTAGCCAGTTTTGTCTGACATATGCAGTCGGCGCATCCCAAAGCGTTATGTCGAAAGGTGTGTCATCTGCGTTGGTTCCCAGCAGGCGCAACCAAACGTATTGACCAAGCGCAATCAACGGCCAATTGGTCTTGCGAACAGTAGCGCTACTCAGATTGCTGACATCCAATTGCGGCCCCTCACCGTTGTTGGCGGCCTGGGTGATCAACGGTTTGGTCAGCACCTCGACCGGCAAGGTCCCGACATTCAGGCTCAACGGCAATGACGTAACAGGTTTGCCGTCACGGGTAATGGTAAACGTCACGCTCACCGTTTTGCCCAGGTTGAACGCCAGCACCGTGACCGGCAGTTCAATGTTCAGGCTCGTCTCACTGATCGGCCTGGCTTCGGTGGTGTGGGAACCCTCTGCATGGCTGCCGGCCGCCGCGGCCCAGGTCACGCTCAACAGGTCGGTCAACAGCAACCCCTCCGGCGGAACCTCGGCCGTCAGCGCCTCCACGGCGTTCATCGGT
>NZ_JBWKWD010000073.1:0-9811 GCF_059422045.1 Pseudomonas sp. GW821-FHT02A08 | reverse complement strand
GTTCGGCTGCGAAGCAGTCGTAAAATCAGTCATTGCGGTACGTCAGGCAGGCCGCGTCAGCTGGACTCACGACTGCTGCGCAGCCGAACGCAGCCTCGCGGGCTCGGCAGCTGCTACGGATCGCATTACCGCTTAACTGACTGGCATTAGGCCAGGAGCCCGTCGTTTCAGGCCGGGGCATTGTCAGCCGGCAGCAACAGTTCGACACCCTGATTGCGGATGCCATCGGCCGCGGCAGGGGTCAACGCGTCGTCACTGAGAATGATGTCGAACTGCTCGAGTCCGGCGATCCTGTACATGCTGAAGGTGCCGTATTTCGAACTGCTGGCCACCAGCACCACTTGCGAAGCCGATTGCATCGCGGCTTGCTTGACCTCAACCTTGAGCGCCGAAGGGGTGGTGAGGCCGCGACGCAAATCCCATGAACTGGTGGATATGAACGCGATGTCGGTAACGACCTGACGCAAGGTGGCAACCGCCAGACCGCCCACGCACGATTGATTGGAGTGATCCAGTTGCCCGCCGGTATGAATCACCGTGACATGGGGGGCTTCGATCAGTGCCTGTACAATGCCGAAGTCATTGGTCACCACGGTCATGCCGGACAGCGCCTTGATGTAGGGGACGATTTCCAGCGTACTGGTTCCCGCATCCAGGTAAATCGTCATGTCGGCATGCAGTAGCCGGGCGGCGAGCCTGGCCATGGCCTGCTTCTGCGGCAACTCGACCACCGCCTTGATCTGATGGCTGGGCTCGCTGTGCAACTGGCTGGCGATCCGCACCCCACCCGTTACCGAGTAAGCACGACCTTCCTGCTCCAGCAACGCGATGTCGCGGCGTATGGTCATGTGCGAGCAGTCGAACATTTCCATCAATTGATGAACGCTCAGCACCTGATGCTTGCGCAACTGTCGCAGCATCAACTCACGGCGCTGTTCAGGGATCATCGGTGCGCCGCTTTCGGCGGCGATGTCCTTTTGACTAGGCATTCGGGCTCCAGAAAGAAGTAATCCGCAGACAGGGAAGGCGGGTAAACATAGTAGCGAATCTGCCGCCGGATCAGTAGCGCGACGAGGCACCGGAGTGGTTTCATGCACCGGGTGCAGGTGCCGGAAAATTTCGACACGCTGCTTCAAAAGGCGTTTTACTGGAACAAGTCGTGCGGATTATCGAGGGCTGCGTGTTCTTGGCAGCCGGTACTGGCTGGATGCCGAGTTCAAATCTACACCCGCCCAGGTTGAGGACCAGCCCATGTCCAGGTTCCTCTGCGCCATGCTGTTCGCGCTGCTGCTCGTCGGCTGCGCCACCGAACATCCATATCCGCGTCTTCAACCCTTTGCATCTGGGGCGCAGCACCGTGGTCACCCGAACCATGGGCCGCATGCTTGATCTTTCCCAGCAACACCGACGCATGCACAACAAACTGTGGCTGGCCGACAATAGCGCAGCCATCGTCGGCGGACGCAACCTGGGTGATGAGTATTTCGACGCCAAGCCCGACCTCAACTTCACCGACATGGACCTGCTGTGCATCGGTCCGGTCGCCGAGCAGTTGGGGCACAGCTTCGATCAGTACTGGAACAGCGCCTTGAGCCAGCCGATCAGCGACTTGCTGCGCAACAAGCCGACAACGCAAGACTTGCTCCAGAGCCGTCAACGCCTGGAGCAATCGCTCCAGGTCTCACGTATCGAGAGCAAGGTGTTGTACAACCATCTCATGTCCTACCAGACTCAACCGCAGCCCGAGACCTGGCGCAAGCAACTGATCTGGGCCCATAACAAGGCCATGTGGGACGCTCCGAGCAAAGTCCTGGCCGACGGCGAACCGGCCCGTGCGCTATTGATGGCCACACAACTGCGGCCTGATCTCGATGGCGTCAATAACGAGCTGATCATGATCTCGGCCTATTTGTTCAATTTCGACCCGCGTTCTGTGTTCTGGAACACTGAAGTCGGGGTGCTGGTCGATAGTCCCGAGCTGGCCGGCCAAGTGCGCCAACTTGCACTTGAGGGCATGGCGCCGGCCATGAGTTACCAGGCCCGACTGGAAAACGGCAAAGTCGTCTGGCTCACCGAGGACGACGGTCGCCAGCAGACCTTGCGCAAGGAACCCGGCGGCACATGGCGCAGCTTCAAGGCCTGGCTCAGCGACAAGATCGGCCTGGAGAAAATGCTCTAGATCGAAACCCTGAGTACAGCCTCTGACCTTACGCCCACGGCGTCACTGCCTGGCTACCAACGCAGACGTTATTCATCCTCGTAACGGCGGTCAGCGTCCACTCGGTATCGGGCAAGTAGAACCAGGCGTCGGGCATGTGCTCGATCTGCTGCAGAACTTCGCGGATGCTGTAGGTCTTCATCGGGACCTCAGATGGATGGGATCAGCCAACAACTTCCTTGATCAAGGCGTCGATGGATGAAAAGGCCAGCCCATCGGTGATGGACGGACACCCCGAGCCCAGCAGGTAAAACCGTTCAGTTGCGGATCTGTTCACCAGTATCAATCGGCCGCCTGAGTCGTCACCGATCAACAGATATTCTGGAAAGAACTCTGCTATTTCGTATGTCTGTTGACGTTCGCTTATTTCATCCGTCGAATAGATTTTCACCTGGTCTTCGATCATCGCGCCGTCGCAGAACGACCAGAATCCGGTTATCCATGAGCCAGGGTCGATGGATAGCTGTTGCGCTGCATGGGCGATCTTTTCAATGCCGGCAGGCGGGTTTTTTTCTGTGTGGTGCAAGTTCACAAAATCTTCAAACACCTTGAACGGGTGATCCATTTTGACTCCCAGTGATGCCATATTCAGCGCAATCGACCTTGAGTGAGCAGGGTGCCGGGCATGTGCAGTTGCACATAGCCAATGACCAGCACCATCGACAGGCAGAACAGCCATTGCAGCCGGCTGAGCCCGGCAATCCGGTAGATCGCCTGCAGGGGCTTTCGCCAGCGGTACTGGCGGTCCGTGGGGACTGCACTGGCGGGCTGCAGCAGGCCGATCACTCCGGTGATCACATAAGTCGCCAGCCCCAGTACCCCGAGCCAGTTCCAGATAACCAAGGCCAGTACCAGCAACGGACCGCCATTGCGTATCACAAGGTAGCGACGATCCGCGGTCAGTTTGTGTCGTACAAACCATTCGCTGGCGCGCAGGTCGAGGTCGTACAGGTTCTCCGTCAAGGTGGTCCAGTGGCTGAGCAGCCATTTGCCGACCTGCGCCGCCAACCAGCCACCCAGTGCATAGAGTGGCAGCATGAGCAGCACAATGAGTCCGGAACCGCCCAGGTTGTTCAGTGCAAGGGCGATGGTCAACACGCAGGCCGCGCGTTTCACGCCATAGGGCGGGTCCTTGTGGCCGATGAGTGCCTTCCAGAACCACGGATCGCGGTTGGGGAACATGCCCGTCAAATCGGGGAAGCGAGTGGCAAAGGCCTCTGCCAATTGTTCGCAGGCTTGCCAGTCAGCCTCGGCGAAACCCTGGGCCAGTTCCGCCTGCTGCGCGGGCTGGGTCGACAGCAGGAACAGCGCGGCGGCATTGGCGCGCGCACTGGGATGTTGCTGGCGTTGCTGCATCAGAGAGCGCAGTTCGCCGAGCCAGGCTTGCTGCTCGCAGCGCCGGCGCAGTGCTTGCCACTGGTCCTCGGCAATGGGCACAACCGCCGCTTGAACATCCCAGGCGAACAACTGACACACTCGTTGGAACAGTTGCTCTGACCAGTCCTCGGTATTCAGGAACAGGTTCAGAACCTGTACCTGAAGCGCCTGACGACGAGCGAAATCACCGAGCCAGGGTTGGCGGCTGTGGTGTTCCAGGCAGTCCAGGAAGAGCTTCTGTTCGCCACTTGCCAGCAGATGATCAAGCTTGCGGTAAAGCGCTGCGGTGAGGGCGAGGGTCAACTGTTGCTGGTGAAACTCACTGGCAGGGATCTGTTGCCAGGGCGTCAACCATTGACGCTGTTCAAGACCCCAGGCCAGCAGGGACTCATGCGTTTGAGGGTCGTCCACGCAACGCTGGAACAACAGCCGTTCGAATTCGGCGTTGCAGCCCCTGGCCGATGCCTCGGTCCAGTAGCGATCAACCGCCTGATCATCAAATCCGGATAACAGTTCAACGGCCTGCTCGTGCAGGGACCGCGTGGGTGTCAGGCTCGGGTGTGGCCGGTGTTGTGCAACGGGCCGAGCGGTAATGTCAGTTGCAACCCGATCAACCTCGTCCCGGCCCTCGCGCAGGATTTGCAGGGCTTGCTCATAGGCTTCACGCAGTTGCTGGAAGGCGACGGGATCCTCATCCGGACGTCTGACCTTGAGCAGCTTGGCGTATTGGCGCTTGATGCTGCGCTCGTCGGATCGGGCGGGCAGGTCGAGGACTTCCCAGCAATCGAAAACAGGTTCCATGGCTCAGAATCCACCACCGGTTTCGAGCAGGCCGATGCGCTCGCTCAGATTGTTGCGAGCCTGGCGGATGACACGCTCGTCCTGGCTTGCCAGTGCCTGCTGAAACAGGCTTGCCCACTGGTCAATCTGCTCACGAAGCTCGCCCAGGCTTTCTTGATACAAGCGCTCCAGACGGGCCACCAGCAGGGTATTGGCCTGCTGATCGCGGGGATGCACCTTGAGCTCGGCCAACGCTTTGAGGCGCTCGGCGATTTCTTCGCTACTGAGCACGCCCGGATTGTTTTCGATCACCAGGGTGCGCTGTTCACCGGTCATGGGGATGCTCACCTGACACTCCAGAATGCCGTTGTTGTCGTAGGTGAAGCGCACGTCCAGTTCGACGACGCAACCGGTATTCACCGGGACCGGAATCTCCAGCTCACCCAAGACGATGTTGTCGCGCACCAGGCGACTCTCACCCTGGTAGATCTTCACCAGTACGCTTTCCTGCAAGTCATGAACGGTACACACGGTTTCGACCCGGCTGACCGGGACCGTACTGTTGCGTTCAATGATCGGCAGATAGTGCCCTTGCTCATAGTGTTGGCCCACCCGTTGCGAGACTGCTATGCCCAGGGTGTAGGAGCAGACGTCGGTCAATACCACTTCTTCCAGGGCGGTGCTGCGGGACTTCAGCGCCGCCTGGATCGCGGCGCCATGAGCCACGGCTTCGTCGGGGTTGATGTGGATGGAGGGGAAGCGGCCGAACAGCCCAGCGGCCAGTTTGCGCACCAATGGCATGCGGGTGGTGCCGCCCACCAGCAGCACTTCGTCGAGCTCGTTGATACGGATTCTGGCATCGCGCAGGGCGCGTTCAATCGGATTGCGCAGGCGCTCGAGCAAGGGCGCGAACAATGTGGCCATCTCGTCCTGGGTAAAAACATGCTTCCACTGCTGGCCGTCCACACGCAAGACAAACTCGCTCGCCAGTTCCTGCCCCAGCGCCTGGCGTACCCGCTCGGCTTCGCGGCGCAGTGCCTGGGCCATCGATTGCACTGGCGCAAATCCTGGCTGGTCGCGCTGGGTCTGGATAAAGCGCTCGGCCAGCACCTGGTCGAAATCCTCACCGCCCAGATAGTTGTCGCCAGCGCTGGCCCGTACCTCCATGACGCCGTCGAACAGTTCCAGGATGGACACGTCGAAGGTGCCGCCGCCCAGATCGAAGACCAGGAACGAGGTTTCCTTGCCGTGCTGCGGCAAGCCGTAGGCCAGTGCGGCGGCGGTCGGTTCGTTGATGAGCTTGTCGACTTTCAGGCCGGCCAGTTCGCCGGCGATACGGGTTGCCTTGCGCTGCGCGTCACTGAAGTACGCGGGGACGCTGATGACCGCCTCGGTCACCGGTTCGCCGTAGGCACGTTCGACGTCTTCCTTGAGGCTCCTGAGCACCAGCGCCGAAAGTTCTTCAGGGCGCAACGACTTCGTACCCAGTTGCACGGTGTGCGCGCTGCCCATATGACGCTTGAACAACGCGGTGGTCATGGCAGGGTGGGTGTGCAGCCGCTCGCGGGCAGCCTGGCCGACCAGGATCCGGCCTTCATCGTCCAGCCCCACGACCGAAGGGGTCAGTAATTGGCCCAGTGCATTAGGTACCAGAACACTGGCATCGTTATGCCAGACAGCCACCAGACTGTTGGTGGTACCCAGATCGATTCCGACAATCATCAGTGCTTTCCTTTTCCATGACTTGACTTAACAAGCCTGTTCTTCCTTGACCAGCAGAGGCAGATCCTAGACACCTGCGATCATTTTTTCCAATGAAGGTTCAATGTCCGCACGCTAGATAAGAGGACGGGGCCGCAACCTGCAGGTGATGGACATGATTGGGCTGAAGCATGGCCATGAGGTTTTTGGCCGATTGTTGCCTGCCGCGACGGGTGGCAACCACCCAACCCCGACCTGCCACAGCGACTGGAAATCCAGGGACGATTCACTCAAAAGGGTGACGCGGGCAAGCTGGATGTCTTCTGACGTTTTTGCCTGCACCTGCATGACTCAGGCTCCTTGCAGTAAACGGAGGGTACCTTATGCCCTTACTTTTGAGGGTAATGAATGAAACAGGGACAAGTTCTGCTGTTGGCTTTGTTGTTTATGTTTTTGACGGGTTGCACGACTACGCCACCAAAAGACCAAGACAATCTCTGCAGTATTTACCGTGAGTATCCCGACTGGTATGAGGATTCGCTGCAAATGCAGAGTGAATATGGGACACCCCTGCATGTGGCCATGGCGATCATGAAGCAGGAAAGCAGCTACGTGGCGGACGCATTGCCGCCTCGTGACTACCTGCTCTGGGTGATCCCCTGGGGGCGAGTCAGTTCGGCCTACGGTTATGCGCAGGCTCAAGACCCTGTGTGGGGTGAGTACAAGGACAATACGGGCAACGGTGGTTCGCGTGACAGTTTTGACGACGCGATCATGTTTATCGGTTGGTACACCACTGGCACCCAGCGTCAGCTCGGAATCTCCAAATGGGACACTTACAATCAGTATCTGGCGTATCACGAGGGGCGTGGGGGCTTTAGCCGCAATACCTATCGCAGTAAACCGTGGCTGATGCAGGTTGCCCAGAAAGTGCAAAAGCAGTCAGAGATTTACAACGCGCAACTGAAAGTGTGTCGCCAAGAGTTGGAAGATGGTCGTAGCGGGTGGTTTTAAAGCATCTACGAAAAAATCCCCGCACCTCCTGGGGGAAGATGCGGGGCAAGGTATTACACATGGTGAGGAAGGTCGGCCTCCTCAAATGCAGACTGGCTGTATTCGAAGCGTCCGTTAAAGGTGTCACCTGTAAACCTCACCTTGGCCAACGCCCCCCTCGACGCATATTTAAAGTCGAGGGAGAGGGACGAGCGAAATCAATAATTATCAAAAACAGATTATTAAATATGGATATGACGGCGTGGATAGCTTCTCGGTGATGGCGTCGCGAGGTTAAGCCAGGTCCAACAGAAGTCTGGCGGTGCTGGTAGGCAAGGGGTGAGGTGCATTGATCCGGCCTTCCAATCTGTTCACGAACGCCAGGGCTTCTGCGTAGCTGCGAAACTCAACGCACCACGCGTTCATCCATACATTCCAGCCTTCCGGTTTGCTCGCTTTCTCGATTTTTATCAGCATCCTAGAATCCCTCCATGTGGTGGTTTAGCCCACATTTAAAGCCGATGGAGGGGGGCGGTGGAAATTAATAATTATCAAAAATTGATATACGGCGGCGGGGGATTCAGACGTTTGAAACGTGTTTGCGTTCGATTGGGGGCATGCTCTAAACCAAGGGCTTGCAAGCGATAGTGGATGCAAGCCCTTGTTTGTTTCTGTTCCATTATTTCTGTCTTGATCGTGATTGCCTGATGCTTTCAGGACGCCGGGTCTGCCTTGCGACGATTGCTGCCGGCCGGGTTGCCGGTATCAATCAGCCTTCTTTCCAGCAGTACGTTTTCCAGGGCCTGGCGGTCTGACGGGTTCATCTGATGTTCTCGCTCCTTGAGTTCCAACAGGATCGGGGTCGACCACTGGCGGTAGGTTTGTTCGGCACTACGATTGAGTGACATGGGTTCCTCCTTAATCAGGCTCCTGCCAATAAAGGCGCCGCACTTCGACACGCCAAAAACCCTAGTCGACGAAGCAGGTTCCCGCCACTGCTTCACGTCGGACTGCCATTGCCCCAGATGCCCGTAGCGGCAGTGCGCCGTACGTAGTCGCCGAAGTCGCGCGCCGGGCGTCCCAGTGCCCGCTGTACGCCATCGGCCACGGGTGTGTTGCGGCCGTCCAGCACAGTCGTGAAGAGATACAACACCAGATCGATCAACACCGGGGGAAGTTGGTCCTGTTCCATTGCCTGTCGATAGGCATCCGGCGGTACGGCCACGAATTCGATGTTGCGACCGGTGGAGCGGGCAATCTCGGTCACGGCTTGAGCAAAGGTCAACGCCCGAGGACCGGTCAGTTCATAGAGCTGGCCGGTGTGCCCGGGTTGGGTCAGTGCCGCGACGGCACACTCGGCGATGTCTTCTGCATCGACAAAGGGCTCGGCGACCTGGCCGACGGGGAGTGCGAGTTCACCGTGCAGAAGGGGTTCAAGAAAGTGTGCCTCGCTGAAATTCTGGCAGAACCAACTGGCCCGCAGAATCGTCCAGTCAATCCTGCTGTCTTGTACGACGCGTTCGGCCTGCTCCGCTTCCACTTCGCCGCGCCCGGATAACAAGACCAGTTTGCGGACGCCGCTTTTCACCGCCAGGTCGGTGAACGCCTGGATGGTCTCAAGGGCGCCTGGAACGGCGAGATCAGGTTGAAAGGAAATGTAGACGCAATGGACGCCATCGATCACGGCGTCCCAGGTCGAGCGATCTTCCCAGTCGAAGGGTGGATTGGCGTCGCGGGAACCCCGGCGAACGGGCAGGCCGGCGGCTTCGAGCCGCTCTGTGATACGCCGTCCGGTTTTGCCGGTGGCGCCGAGGACCAGCGTGATTGGTTGGACAGTTTTCATCGCGTTCATCTCCATCGGGTAATGTGAGTGATGCTCATGTTTAAAAGATGATAGATGCTCATGTTTTGCCGTCAACCCATCAAGTCGAATTCCCCGACGTGTGGTATCTGTTGTTGGGTGTAGGGAGTGGCGATGCTAAGGTGAGTACATGTCACGTTTTTGATCGGGAATTCACTCGTGCGCAAAAAAACCTCTGAAACCCTCGAGCAGCCTGCGGAAGCAGTTCGACGCAATCCCACGCAACAGCGCAGCCGCGATCGTCAGGAGCGGATTCTGGCGATGGCGACTCAATTGATTGCGGACAAGGGCAGCGATCAACTCAAGATGAGTGAAATCGCCGAGCGCTCCGAGATCTCGATCGGTTCCCTTTATCAGTACTTCCCCGACAAGAGTTCCGTGATTCGCACGCTGGCCGAGCGCTATAACGCTGAGAGCCGCCGTTGCATTGCAGAGGCAATGGCGGCCGTCGAGGATGCCCGGGGTTTGCAGGCTGCCTATTCGCAGTTGCTCGATATGTATTACGAGATCGTGATGGCGACACCGGTGATGCGTGACATCTGGTCCGGTATGCAGGCCGACAAGCAGTTATTGCAGCTGGAACTGGAGGAAAGCCGGGTTGCAGGGGGGCTGCTGGCCCAGGCCATGCTTCGCGTATTTCCGGAAAGCGATGAGCAACAGGTTCAGGAATCCGCGTTTTTGATCTGGCACCTGGGCGAGGCGACCATGCGCCTGGCGGTCACTTGTGCGCCAGAGGAAGGGCGAGCACTGGTCGAGGCATTCAAGCGCATGTCCCTGCGCGAAGTTATGGAGCCCAGGTGCCTGATGCCAGTCAGTTAAGCAATTTCAGCCGCGACACCCTTTGTAGCAGCTGCCGAGCCCGCGAGGCTGCGTTCGGCTGC
>NZ_JBWKWD010000072.1:0-11674 GCF_059422045.1 Pseudomonas sp. GW821-FHT02A08 | reverse complement strand
ATTTTACGACTGCTGCGCAGCCGGACGCAGGCTACGCCAGCTGCTACAGATTGCGTTGTGGCTTAACTGATCGGCATCAGGCACTGAGGCCCGCCTTGTTTTTGCCTGCCCGTTTCAGGGCAATAATGGCTGGCGTGCAACCAAAGCGATCAGCATTCCACCCAGTTCACCGCCAGGCCGCCCCGCGACGTCTCTTTGTACTTGTCGTGCATGTCGGCCCCGGTGTCGCGCATGGTGCGGATCACCCGGTCCAGGGAAATGAAGTGTTTGCCGTCGCCGCGCAGGGCCATTTGCGTGGCGTTGATGGCCTTCACCGCGGCAATCGCGTTGCGCTCGATACACGGTACTTGCACCAGTCCGCCAACCGGGTCGCAGGTGAGACCGAGGTTGTGTTCCAGGCCGATTTCAGCGGCGTTTTCCAATTGCTCCGGGGTGGCGCCAAGCACCTCTGCCAGGCCGGCGGCGGCCATGGCGCAGGCGGAGCCGACTTCACCCTGGCAGCCGACTTCGGCCCCGGAGATCGAAGCGTTTTTCTTGCACAGGATGCCGACGGCAGCGGCGCCCAGGAAAAACGCGACCACGTCATCGTCAGACGCATCTGCATTGAATTTCATGTAGTAGTGCAGCACCGCCGGAATGATCCCCGCCGCGCCGTTGGTCGGTGCCGTGACCATGCGCCCGCCGGCGGCGTTTTCTTCGTTCACGGCGAGGGCGTACAGGTTGACCCATTCCATTGCCGACAAGGTGGACGTAATGACATTCGGCTTGCCGATTTCCTGCAGGCTGCGATGCAGTTTCGCCGCTCGACGCGGAACATTCAGCCCGCCGGGCAGGATGCCTTCGTGGCGCAACCCCTGTTCGACGCATTCGCGCATCACCGACCAGATATGCAACAGGCCCTGGCGAATATCTGCGTCACTGCGCCATGCCCGTTCATTGGCCATCATCAATTCACTCACCCGCAGCCCGTGCTGGTTGCAGAGCCTGAGCAGTTCGGCGGCGCTGGAGAAATCGTAAGGCAGCACCACATCGCCGGCCGGTGCGATCCCGGATTCGGCTTCGGCCGCTTCGATGATGAAACCGCCACCCACCGAGTAGTAGGTCTGCTCGAACAGTTCGCCGGTTTCGCTAAAAGCTGTCAGGGACATGGCGTTGGGGTGGTAGGGCAGGCTTTCGTCTAGCAGCAGGAGGTCGCGTTGCCAGTCGAAGGCAATTTCCACGGCACCTGCCAGACGCAATTTGCCGGTTTCCCGCAGGGTGTGAATGCGACCGTCGATGGTAGTGGGATCGATACGATCAGGCCATTCGCCCATCAGGCCCATGACGCAGGCGCGGTCCGTTGCGTGGCCGACGCCAGTCGCTGACAGAGAACCGTAGAGGCGGATTTCCACGCGTCGCACCTCAGCCAGAAAACCCTGATCTACCAGCGCTTGGGCAAAGGTTGCGGCAGCGCGCATCGGACCGACGGTATGGGAACTGGACGGGCCGATGCCGACTTTGAAGAGATCGAAAACACTGATAGCCATGCTAAAGCCTGTACATGCAATGGAAGGGAAATCGCTGCCATTTCTGTAGGACAAGCGCAATTTGGGCGATACTGCCTGTCACGATCCTGTGTGACCAACGAAAATTCCTAAGACATCCTTTAGCGGTACTAAACGATGAGCCGTCAATTACACGCCCAGACGTATGTCTGGCTGAACGTGTTTGCCTGTGCCGCGCGGCACCTGTCGTTCACTCGATGCGCCGAAGAGCTGCACATCACACCGGGAGCGGTGAGCCAACAGATCCGCCAGCTGGAAGAACGCCTGGGCTTTCGCCTGTTTCATCGCCGGGCCCGCGGGGTGGAGCTGAGTGCAGAGGGCCAGCGCCTGGCCATTACCGTCAACGAGGCCTTTGGCAGCATCGACGCGGAATTGCGGCGACTGGATGCAGGCATGATCAGCGGGATTCTGCGGGTGCGTTCGATTCCGTCGTTCCTGAGCAAATGGCTGACGCCGCGCCTGCCGCGTTTGCAGCAGCGCTTTCCCGACATCCAGTTGCGCCTGGTGGCCGAGGACAGCAGCGTGCCGCTGCATGAAGGCGACTTCGACCTGGCGATCGACCTGAACGACGGCAGCTACCCAGGCCTGTTATCCACAGCCTTGCTGGATGAACAGATTTTTCCGGTGTGCGCGCCGAGCCTGTTGCGTGGTCGTCCGCCGCTGCACGGTCCGGCAGACCTGATGCACTTTCCCTTGCTGCACGACATCACCGCCTGGCGCGGCAGCTATGAGTACGCGGAATGGGAGTTTTACCTCAATGCCATCGGCTTCGAAGGGGCGGATGTGCGACGCGGGCATACGTTCAACCGCAATCACCTGACCATCGAAGCGGCCATCGCTGGCATGGGCGTAGCGATTGCGCGACGAACCTTGCTCAATGATGAGTTGGAGCGTGGTGCCTTGATCGTGCCGTTTGGCCTGGCGGTGCCCAATCACAAGCGCTACATGCTGCTTTACGCACCGGGGGCGTTGAGCCATCCGGGTGTGCGCGCGGTGCACGATTGGTTGGTGGAGGAGGCGGGTGCTTTTCGCAGCCTGCACCCGCTGGGGGAGCGGCAAATGTGAGTAATTATTACGCAGGAGCAGGGCGACCCAACTCCCGACATTAACAGCGCTTTTGCTCCTTGTCCGGATTTTTTTGCGTATGAATATTTATCTTATTTCAGGGGTTGAATTGTTCAGCGTACAGACCGATTGTGTAACCAAGAGGTCACGGTGATGACGCCCAAGGGCTTAGCTGACCGGCCTCTCGCGAGCTAGCTGAAATAAGGGATGAACTATGCAAATCCAAGTCAATAGCGATAACCATATTCAAGGCAGTAAACGACTGGAGGAGTGGGTACGTACGACCATTGAGAGCACGCTCGAACGCTACGAAGAGGACCTGACACGAGTCGAGGTTCACCTGCGGGACGAGAACGGCGACAAGCCGGGTCCCCACGACATGCGCTGCCAACTGGAGGCGCGGCCAAAAGGCCATCAACCGGTTTCCGTCACCCATAAAGCCTCCACCATGGAGCAGGCGATCGACGGAGCGGCCACCAAACTTGAACATGCGCTGGAGCATATGTTCGGCAAATTACGCGGAAAACGAGCCAATGTGGTGCCCATCGAGAGTGCCGCCCATGCCGACCATCTGCTGGAAGAAGAGTTTCTTGAGAACGAACAGGCAGCGCTTAATGGCTGATACCTGATTCACTTTTTACCTTCCCATGAAAACGGGCCTGCATTGCAGGCCCGTTTTGTTTTCGGTGGCTTTTGGATTCCATGGCCATTGGCTGGCTCTGGGAGCAGCCAGGTTTGCGGTGCAACCAACGGGCGTAATAGAGGGCTGCCTCCGATCTTTTTGCATATGAGAATATTTATCATTAATATTGCGGCCTTGCCGGCCCCCTGACGCTGTCGTGGCCTCCCCGGTTTTCAGATCGAAACATGAACGATGATCACTCTGCCCCCCGACCCCCACGATATCGAGCTCGATCAACAGCGCGGCGACCGTGCGCATTTTCTCCAGGTCTTTCTTTCCCAGCGCTCGCAAATGGAGGCGTTGGTGAATCGTCGCGTCGGTTGCCGGGCGACGGCGGCTGACCTGGTTCAGGATTTGTTCCTGCGTTTCTGGCGGCGGCCGCTGGTGCAGGTCGAGGAACTCAGCACCTACTTGCTGCGCTGCGCCGGCAACATCGCCATCGACCATTTGCGCAGTGAAGGCACACGAGTCCGGGCTAGCGAAGGCTTGATGGTGGAGCCTGCGGACAGCCATGGCAGCGGACCACAAGCCGCGCTGGAGGCGGGCAACGATTTGCGCCATGTCGAAGCTGCGTTGCGCGCGTTACCGGAGCGCACGCGGCAGATCTTTTTGCTCAATCGCATTCACGGCCGTAAGTACGCCGAGATCGCCAAGGCCATGGGCTTGTCCCAAAGTGCCGTGGAAAAACATATGATGCGTGCCCTTGAAGCCTGCAAGGCGAGCCTTCGGGAGCCCGAAACACGAACGCCAGGGAAAGCACCGTGAACCACCTCGAACGCGTCATTCCGACGCCCGCGCAGGAGCAGGCCGCACTGGCCTGGCTGAGTTTGTTGCATGACCAGCCCAGCAGCGGTGACCAGGCGACATTCAGCCAATGGTTGCAGGCCGACCCCGCCCATGCCGAAGCCTATGCCCAGGCGCAAGTGCTGTGGGAGTTGAGCGAAGGGCCGGCGCGTACGCTCGCCGATGAAGACGCTTTTGCCTTGCGGGGCTATCTCAACGCCATGGAAAAGCCGCGGCGCAACACGGTCGCGCGCTGGTCCGGTGCGTTGGTGATGGCCGCGTGCCTGCTGTTGATGATCAGCCTTGGCACAGGCTGGCAGCCGATGCGCTGGATGGATGACCTGGGGGCGGATTACGTCTCGGCACCTGGGGAAATTCGCACAGTCACCCTGGCCGATCAGTCGCAGGTGACACTGGATGCCGACAGCGCCATCGCCGTGGATTTCAGTCGCGGTGAGCGGCATGTGCAACTGCGCCGCGGCGCCGGTTTTTTCAGCGTCACCCATACCGGCGAGCCGTTTGTGGTGGACGCCGAGAAAGGGCAGGCGCGGGTCCTGGGCACGCAGTTCGAAGTCCGTTTGCAGCCCCATGGCGCGCAGGTCACGGTGTTGTCGGGGCGGGTTGGCGTGTCGGCGGACAAGAACGCCGAACAGCAAATTCTTACCGCCGGCCAGCAAGTGGCCTACGGCGAAGGCACAGCGCAAACACTCCACGCGGTGGACAGCGAAGCGCAGTTGGCCTGGCGCCAGGGCTGGCTCAATTACTACAAGGCGACGTTGGCCGACGTGGTGCGGGATCTGGGGCGCTATTACCCCGGGCGGATCGTGTTGCTCGACGATGAACTGGCGGCACGCCGGGTCAGTGGCAGCTTCCCGAGCAAGAACCCGCAGGCGGTGTTGAGTTCTTTGCAGGGAGTGTTGGGGTTTGAGCAGCATCAGGTGTTGGGGTATCTGATTATTCTGCGTTGAAGCTGCTTGCCCCTTCGCGGGCAAGCCCGCTCCCACAGGGTAAGTGGGTTTACGCCGATTTCGCGTCCGACACAGATCAACTGTGGGAGCGGCGGTGCGGCGATCCGACTTGCCCGCGAAGGGGCCAGTTCAAACACTGCATCACCTGGAATAAAAATATTTTCAAATTGTGATGAGGTAACCCCGATTGTCATCCGTGTAGTGACTGAAACTGCGAGTCATTCGCATCCGTTGCGGTTCTACACAGGTCATGAGTCATGAAGTCCAGGGCAAAATCGGGTTCGGTCAAACAATGGTTGGGTGTGTCTGCGTTGAGCTTTTCGGCAATGGCATTGTTGCCGCTGAGCGTGGCGCTGGCCGCAGAGGCGGGCAGCAGTCAGTCGCGTGGGCAATTCAATTTCGCGTTGGCCGCTAAACCGCTGCCCCAGGCCCTGAGTGATTTCAGCCGGGTGACCGGTAACAGCGTCGTCTACACCGATGAAGCGCCTTATGGTCTGAATGCGCCGGCCATCAACGGCCAGATGACCGCCGAACAGGCCCTGCAACGCTTGCTTACCGGTTCGGGCTTGACCTTCCGCCGCACCGACGGCCACACCTTCGCTCTGGAACCTCGGCCAACTGAAGGTGCATTGAATCTCGGCGCGACCACCATCACCTCGTCGATGGATGACTCCATGAGCTACCAGCCGCCACCCACCACTTCGGTGATGCGCTCCTCGGCCCCCGTTCAGGAAATCCCGCAGACGATCAACGTCGTCCCGGCCCAGGTCATCCGCGACCAGGCGCCGCGCAATCTCGATGACGCCCTGGCCAATGTCAGCGGCATCACTCAGGCCAACACTCTGGGCAGCACCCAGGACTCGGTGATGGTCCGCGGCTTCGGCGACAATCGTAACGGCTCGATCATGCGCGACGGCATGCCGATCGTGCAGGGCCGTGGCCTCAACGCCAGCGTGGACCGGGTCGAAGTGCTCAAGGGCCCGGCCTCGTTGCTTTATGGCATCCAGGATCCGGGCGGTGTGGTCAACATGGTCAGCAAGAAGCCCGAGCTTGAGCAGTACAACGCACTGACCGCGCGCGGTTCGAGTTATGGCGACGGCAAGAACGGCAGCGGCGGCACTCTCGACAGCACCGGTGCCCTCGGCGATTCCGGGCTGGCCTATCGCATGGTGCTGGACTACGAAGACGAAGATTACTGGCGCAACTTCGGAGTGCATCGCGAAAGCCTGATCGCGCCGTCGCTGGCCTGGTACGGCGAACGCACCAGCCTGCTGTTCTCCTATGAGCACCGCGAATTTCTCACACCGTTCGACCGCGGCACTCTGATCGATCCACGAACCAACCACCCGCTGGACATCTCGCGCAACGAGCGTCTCGACGAACCGTTCAACAACATGGAAGGGCGCTCGGACCTCTATCATTTCGAGGCCGATCACGAACTCAACGACAACTGGAAAGCCCATTTCGGCTATAGCTGGAACCGCGAAACCTACGATGCCAGCCAGGTGCGCGTGACCGCCATCGACACCAAAAAGGGCACCCTGACCCGCAGCATGGACGGCACCCGGAATGCGATCAGCACCGACCGTTTCACCACCGCCAGCCTTGAAGGCAACGTGAACGTACTCGGCATGCAGCACGACCTGCTGTTCGGCGTTGATGACGAGTACCGCAAGATCTACCGCGAAGACCTGATTCGCCAGAAAAGCCTGACCACATTCAGTTACGTCAATCCGGTCTATGGTCGGGAGGTGCCGGGTACCACCGTCAGTGCGGCCGACAGCGCGCAGACCGATGAACTGCGCAGCGACTCGGTATTCCTGCAGGACTCCATCCACCTCAACGAGCAGTGGATTCTGGTGGCCGGCGCGCGTTTCCAGGCATACGACCAATACGCCGGCAAAGGCGTGCCGTTCCACGCCAACACTGACAGCAACGGGCAGAAATGGGTGCCGCGCGCGGGCCTTGTGTACAAGTACACCGATGCCTTGTCGTTCTACGGCAGTTACACCGAGTCGTTCAAACCCAACTCCACCATCGCGCCACTGAGCGGCAGCAGTACCGTGCTTGACGGCGGTATGGCCCCGGAAGAAGCCAAGTCCTGGGAACTGGGTGCCAAGCTTGATCTGCCGGGCCGCGTCACCGGCAACATCGCGCTGTTCGACATCAAGAAACGCAATGTGCTGGTGGCCAACGCCGAAGGCCCGACCACGATTTACAGTGCCGCCGGCGAAGTGCGTTCCCGTGGCCTGGAAGTGGACCTGAGCGGTCAGCTTACCGATCGCTGGAGCATGATCGGCAGTTATGCCTACACCGATGCCGAAGTCACCGAAGACCCGGACTACAAAGGCAATCAACTGCAAAACGTGGCGAAGAACAGCGGCTCGCTTTCGGCCGTCTATGACTTTGGCAGCATCATTGGCGGTGATCAGCTGCGGGTCGGCGCCGGGGCGCGTTATGTGGGTGAGCGTGCGGGCAACGCGGTGAACGATTTCGACCTGCCGGGCTACACCGTGGCCGACGCGTTCGCCACTTACGACACCAGGGTCGAAGGGCAGAAGGTCAAATTTCAGCTCAACGTGAAGAACCTGTTCGACCGCACTTATTACACCTCGGCAGCGAGTCGGTTCTTTGTTTCGATGGGGGATTCGCGGCAGGTGACGTTGTCGAGCACTTTGGAGTTCTGACGACAGACCGCGTCATCGTTCATCGTCGGAACCCCGCCCGGAACAAGCTCGCTCCCACAGGTTCAGAGGTTGCCTCAAAATCTGAGAGCAGCGCCAATTCCTGTGGGAGCGGGCTTGCCCGCGAAGGCGCTCATACAGGCCACGAAAAATCCCGAGCCTAGCGCAAAAACGCCTGTCGATATTCACCGGGCGTTCCACCCAACGCCTGGCGAAAGCGGTTGGTAAAGTGACTGGCACTTGAAAAACCGCACGCCAAGGCAACGTCGCCCAGCGGCTGCGAGGTCGTGCGCAGCAACTCCCGCGCCCGGTTCAGGCGCCGCGCCAGCACGTACTGGTGGGGTGGCAAGCCGAAGCTTTCGCGGAACATCCGCGCGAAGTGGTATTCCGACAACGCGCACAGCGCCGCCAACTGACCGAGGCTGATGGCCTCGTCCAGATGACTGTCGATGAACTCCACCAGATGCCGACGCTGATGCGCGGCCAATCCACCTTTAAGGCGCAGGCCTTGCCGGGTGTTGACCTGGCTGAGCAGGGCGTGGCTGAGCAATTCGTGAGCCAGGCTGCTGGTGAGCAGTCGCTCGCCCGGCTCGTCCCAGTTCAAGGTGATCAACTGCCGAAAGCGCAGCGCCTGCTGCGGATCATCGAGAAAGGTTTGCTCGCGCAGTTGCATTTCCCGTGGTTCGCGATCGAGCAGGGTGACGCAGCCAAGGGCAAATTGTTCGGGGCTGAAGTACAGGTGCGCCAGGCGAATATTGCCGTTGATCACCCAGCCTGACTGGTGATCGGCCGGGAGGATGCACAGTTTGTCCGGGCCGCCCTTGTTGCCGGGCTGGTCGCGGCGAAAGGTGCCGGTGCCGCCGGCGATGTAACAGGACAACGTGTGGTGGCTGGGCGCTTCGTACTCCTGGGCGTCGTGGTGATTGCTCCACAAGGCTGCGGACAAGCCGTCACCGAGCTCGGCGCTGTGCTCCAGGCGAGCATTCGGCGAGCGGTTGAGGGCTTGAAAAACTTGTAGGGTATCCAGTGCAGCCATGATCGTTGCTCTCTAACACCTGCATCCAACGCCTTGCATCCTACTCTGTAGACGCGCACCTGCCAGCGTGTCGCCGGACAAAAGCGCAAGTTTATGCAAGTGCGCCAGGGCGTAGCGCCGGACACTGGGCTCCTATCGAGGAGCCTTAGTCATGAACCTTTCTTTGTACCTGCTGACCGTGCTGATCTGGGGTACCACCTGGATTGCCTTGAAATGGCAACTGGGCGTGGTGGCCATTCCCGTGTCGATCGTCTATCGCTTCGGCCTCGCCGCGCTGGTGCTGTTCGTGATCCTGCTGCTCAGCCGACGCTTGCAAGTGATGAACCGTCGCGGGCACCTGATCTGCCTGGCTCAGGGCCTGTGCCTGTTCTGCGTCAACTTCATGTGCTTCCTCACCGCGAGCCAGTGGATCCCCAGCGGTCTGGTGGCCGTGGTGTTTTCCACCGCCACCCTGTGGAATGCCCTCAACGCGCGGGTGTTCTTCGGTCAGAAAATCGCCCGCAATGTGCTGATGGGCGGTGTGCTGGGCCTGCTTGGGCTGGGACTGCTGTTCTGGCCGGAGCTGGCCGGGCATGCCGCCAGCCCGGAAACCTTGCTCGGTCTCGGTCTGGCCCTGTGCGGCACCTTGTGTTTCTCGGCGGGCAACATGCTTTCAAGCCTGCAACAGAAGGCCGGTCTCAAGCCGCTGACCACCAATGCCTGGGGCATGGCCTACGGGGCGGCGATGCTCACGGTGTGGTGCCTGGTCAAAGGCATTCCCTTCGACATGGAAATGAGCGCACGTTACATCGGGTCACTGTTGTATCTGGTGATTCCGGGATCGGTGATCGGTTTCACTGCCTACCTGACCCTGGTCGGCCGCATGGGGCCTGAGCGTGCTGCGTACTGCACGGTGCTGTTTCCGGTGGTGGCGCTCAACGTGTCAGCGTTCGTCGAGGGTTATCAGTGGACGATGCCGGCGCTGTTGGGGCTGGTATTGGTGATGTCGGGTAACGTACTGGTGTTTCGCAAACCCAAACCACGCTTGGTACAGGGGAGTGGCAAGCTCGCTTGAGATGACTTTCATCGATCGCTGAAGTCCTCAGTCCTCGACTCTGATCGCAATGTAAATCAGCAGCGGAAGTATGAAGTCGACAATATGCCGGCTCCAGTCTTTGTAACTCCAGGCGTGTGATTGGTCCATGTTGAACCATTCCACGCCGATAACCTGGAAGCCGACATAGTAAAGCAGGAGTGCAATGAGTAATCCAATGATCGCGGGCTTTTTGGCCTCGTGAAATTCTTCAGCGCTGCCGTTCATGTTTTTATAAAGATAACAGGTTCCGATCATGAAGAAGATCGTGTAGATAACCTCGAGTGTAATGATGAGCCAGTAGATACGGTGGTGGAGCATGTGCGAGGTAACGGCCCTGTAGCTGTATCTCCCGTCGTCACCTGTGCTCTCCATACTCAGGATGTTGCTGATGCTTTCGTAGTTGCTTGCGTAGTCTGTAAAGTTGCTGTACATCACCAGCAATCCAAAAAAGCTAATGAATAACATCAGTGTGGCTTTGCTGAAACGTATGATTTTACTTGTCGTAAGTTGGTTCAAGGTGGTGATCTCCTTTGTTGTTCCGTTTTGCCTGGAATAGTAAGGAGAGTCTAGCGCGTGTTTTTGTTGTTTGTTTATTGACTGAATTGCAGGGTGTGTATTCAGACAGCTTTTTGATAGGTTGAGATTAATACTGTTTTATTCTTGGCATTAATGGGCAGGCGCATATAACGCCTGCCCTTTTTTTCAACCCTTCCAGACTTGCGGATTGACCAGATCCTGCGGTCGTTCCCCCAACAGCGCACTGCGCAAGTTGGCCAAGGCACGGTTGGCCATGGCATCGCGGGTCTCATGGGTGGCCGAGCCGATGTGCGGCAAGGTCACGGCATTGTTCAGCTGGAACAGTGGCGACTCGGCCAGCGGTTCCTTTTCGTATACGTCCAGCCCGGCACCACGGATGCGGTTGTTTTGCAGCGCTTCGATCAGCGCCGGCTCATCCACCACTGGACCACGGGAAATATTCACCAGGATCGCGCTCGGCTTCATCAGCGCCAGTTCACGATGGCTGATCAAATGTCTGGTTTTCTCGCTGAGCGGCACCACCAGGCAGACGAAATCAGCTTCGGCCAGCAATTGATCGAGGCTGCGGTACTGTGCGCCGAGTTCCTGTTCCAGCGCGGTCTTGCGGCTGTTGCCGCTGTAGATGACCGGCATGTTGAACCCCAGGCGACCGCGTCGGGCGATGGCCGCACCGATATTGCCCATGCCGACGATACCCAGGGTCTTGCCATGCACATCGCACCCGAACAGTTGCGCACCGACAGTGGCCTGCCATTGCCCGGCCTTGGTCCAGGCATCCAGTTCGGCGACGCGACGGGCGCTGCTCATCAACAGGGCAAACGCCAGGTCGGCGGTGCTTTCGGTGAGCACATCCGGCGTGTTGGTCAGCATGATCCCGCGTTCGTTGAAGTAGGCCAGGTCATAGTTGTCGTAGCCCACCGAGACGCTGGACACCACTTCAAGGCAGGCGGCGTTTTCCAGCTGCGCACGACCGAGTTTGCGGCCTACACCAATCAAACCGTGGGCATGGGGCAGGGCTTCGTTGAACTGGGCGTTGATGTCGCCGTATTTCGGATTCGGCACGATGACGTCGAAGTCTTGTTGCAGGCGTTCAACCATTTGCGGGGTGACGCGGCTGAATGCAAGGACGGTCTTTTTCATGGGGGGGCAGGCTCGTCGGGCGGTGAAGAATGATGAGCACGCTAACATTCTTCGCGGGATTTGTGCGAGTCGTCAGGCGGTCAAGGGACTGTCAGATATTTTGTGTGCGGGCCGGTAACGGCCTGCCGTCAGGCAGGCCGTGCTTTTACCAGGTCGGCCT
>NZ_JBWKWD010000071.1:0-12123 GCF_059422045.1 Pseudomonas sp. GW821-FHT02A08 | reverse complement strand
CTGACACACCGCACAATCTGATTTTACGACGGCTGCGCCGCCGAACGCAGCCTCGCGGTGCTCGGCAGCTGCTACAAAGGTTGCGCAGGCCACAAACAGAAACCACGGCCTCAACAGCCGGGCTTTTTCGTGTGGGTCATGAATGCGCCCGTTGTTCACGCACTTTGGCGGATCGCGAGAGGCCAAACTTGATGCCAACCAGGATGGGCGCGGCAAAGACGAACAGCAAGGCCACGGCGAAGAATGCCGTATCAAAAGCAATCACCGTAGCCTGACCTGACACCGCTTTGCCCAGCAGGCTGGTAGCTGCCCGGCCAGCGGCCACCTGATCCATGCCCTTCCCCGCCAGCATCGTAGTTGTGGTCATCAGCCGTTCGATGAGCGCATGTCCTCCCGGGGTGACGTTGGCGCCGAGGACTACGCCGTTGCTGACTACCTGATGGTCGATCAAGGTCTGTAGCCCGGCGACGCCCATCAAGCCACCCAACTGGCGTCCTGTATTGAACAGGCCGATGCCGCTGGCCAGGTTGCGGCTGTTGAGGTGGGTGAAAGCAATCAACGTGATCGAAAGAAACAGGAAGCCAAGGCCCAGGCCACGCAACAGGATGGCCGCCATCATGTCGTCGCTGCCGCTTTCGCTGGTGGAGCCTGACAGCATCCACATCGCCCCCATGATCAGCAGGATGCCCAAGGGCACGGTCGCCACCGGCGGCACGCGGCGCACCTTGAACAGATAGGCGGCGATGAGCAGCGAACCGACAAAAAAACCGCCACTGGGCAACAGAAGCAGACCGGCATCGGTCGGTGTGAAGGCGAGTACCGACAGGGCGAACGCCGGGATCAGATAGGCGCTGCCGAACAGGGCGGCACCGGCGACGAAGCTGACGCAAAAGGCAAAGGTGAAATCGCTTGTTTTGAACAGGCTGAAATCGAGCAACCCCTGGCCGTTGGCCAAAACCTGTTGGCCGAGAAAGGCCAGCAGTGCGGCGCCGCCGATCACCGTCATCACTAGAATGCGCGGTTCCTCGAACCAGTCCCAGCGGCTGCCCTGGCTGAGCACGTAGGTGAAACAGAACAGCGCGGCACCGATCAGTGCACAGCCGAGCCAGTCAAACGAACGTTGCCGGCCCCTGGCGGGCATGGGGTGGTCAGCTATGATCAAGAGCCCCGACGCCGCCAGGGCCAGCGGCACCACGCTGAAGAAGATCCAGGTCCAGGACTGGCTGTCGATCAACCACCCTTGCAGGGCCGGTGCGAGGGTGGCGGACGCGACCACGGCCGCCATGGCGAACAGGGCTTGCAGGATCGGCTGAAGGGCGCGCGGATAACCGCGAAAAATCAGCGCCTGGCCCGCCACCAACAAAGTACCGCCAGCGAAGCCTTGCAGGATGCGCAGTGCGATCAGCAGCTCCAGCCAGGCGGTAATGGCAGCCACGCAGCACGCCAGGCCCATGACCAGGGTGGCGCCAATGATCACGTTGCGTGCAGAAAACCGCTGCATCAGCCAAGGGGCGAGCATGAACCCGATCAGCTTGAACGCGATGTAGCCGACATCCAGCCAGGCGAACTCGTCAGGTGTGGCATAGGTGTCGCCGATGATGTCGCTGCGGCCGAGGGCCAGCACGGTGCTGGCGATCGCTTCCGTCAACGTCGCCAGCACGATGCCCACCATGAGCAGGACGCCGTTCGTCGTCCTGGCGCCGCTCGGTGTGGCGCAGGCAACGCGGCTCATGAGCCGGCCCCTTGCGAAACCTCTACCCGCGCGGACAGGCCCGGCACGATGCGCCCCGGCAGCGGATTGTGGGCCAGGCGGATCTTCACCGGCACGCGCTGCACGACGCGCACAAAGTTCCCGGTGGCATTGTCGGGCGGCAGCAGGCTGAACGCCGAACCACTGCCCGGGGCAAAGCTATCGACCACGCCATCGAGTGCCGCATCGGGGTAGCCGTCGACCGTGACGCGCACGGGTTGACCGGGGCGAATATGTTCGAGCTGGGTTTCCTTGAAATTCGCCACGACCCACACATCGTTGACCGGCACGATATCGAGCAGGGAAACGCCTGGCGTTACGAAACGGCCGAGGCGAACCTGACGGTTACCCACCACGCCATCCACCGGCGCATGCACCACGGTGTGGTCGAGATCAATCCGGGCGAGATCGCGCGCGGCCTGTGCTTGCGTCACGGCGGCCACGGCAGCCTCGCGCTCGGCCACAAACACCGCGATGCGTTGCTGTTGTGCCTCGACCGTTGCCGAAGCGGCCGAAACCGAGGCCGCGGCTCTGGATTGCGCCGTACCGGTTTCATCGACCAGGGCCTGGCTCACCGCATTGCTGACGATCAGCTTGCGGCTGCGGTCGTGGGTCTTGGCCGCCAGGCTCATGTCGGCGGTGGCCGAGCGCCTTTGTGCTTCGGCCTGCCTGATCAGCGCATGCTGAAGCTGGATTTGCGCATCGACATGGGTCAGGCGCGCCTGGGCGGCGCTGACATTGGCCTCGGCTTGCGCAAGTTTGGCGCGATAGTCGCGGTCATCGATACGAAACAGCACATCACCGGCACGCACGGCCTGATTGTCCCGGACCTCGACCGCCGTGACATAGCCGGCCACCTTGGCGGCGAGCGAGGTGACATCCCCGCGGACATAGGCGTTGTCGGTCGAGGTCACGCCACTTGAAAACGCCATGGCTCCCCAAACCGCCACGACCGTCAAGGCCGCGACACACAGCAACAGGCCGATGGTCTTGCGCTTGCTGCGCCGCGCCACGACCACAGGCGCTCCGCTATTTGCACTGGTGGCAATGGCGGCCTTGTCCAGGAGCGAGTTCATTTTTCCATTTCCTGTTCAGTGCCGAAAACTGACGCAGCCACTGGGCGGCAGGGCCTGCCGCCCGGCTGTCGAGCTTTCATGAGCGGGTTGATCGGCTCACTGCTTGATGGGCGTTACGAGTACTTTTTCGTCGGTGTCGAGGACGAACACCGCCAACAGGCGTGCAGGTTGGGTGTCGCTGGCGTTGGCGCTGACCAGGTGCACAGAACCCGGCTCCTCTACGAAGTTTTCGCCGACGTTGTAGACCTTTTCCGGTTCGCCTTTGACCTTGATGCGAAACGAGCCCTCCAGCACCGTTGCATAGATGAAGGCCGTTTTCGGATGGGTGTGGGCCGGCGATGCGGCACCCGGACCATACTCGACGACCACGCCCCTCATGCTCTTGCCGGGGATGTTGGGAATCGGACGGTCGAACACCACCGTCACCTTGCCGGGGGGCGGCTCGGCGGCCGATGCGGCGCTGATCGAGAGCACGGCGAAGACAGCGGCCATCAGCAATCGGGTAACCATGGGATTTCTCCTGGATTGGAAGGGAAATGTGAGGGTGCGATCCGTTACTGCGCCGTCGACCGGGCCAGCCAGTCGTCGAAGCGGATCGCCCCCAGGCGTGCGTTCTTGCCGGTGACCAGCGATTGATCGTCGAGCACGGCGCCGAAGTAACGGGCATGTACATCCGGCACAACCTTGCGGTTGTCCTGGGTCGCCCGTAGATAGCGCCTGGCCAGTTCGTCGATCGGCATGGTTTCCGGGCCGCCGACTTCAACGGTGCCATTGAGCGGTGCAGCCAGTACGACATCAGCCAACGCCGCCACCACGTCATCGGACGCTATCGGCTGGATCAGCGCCGGCGAAGCATGAATTTCCTCGCCAACGGCGAACGACTGGACAATGCCGCCGGCAAACTCGGAGAACTGCGTGGCACGCACAATGGTGTAGGGAACACTGGATGCCTTGATAAGGGCCTCCTGCGCGACCTTGGCCCGGAAATAACCGGTATCGGGAAGCCGTTCACTCCCGACAATCGACAGGGCAACGTGATGACGAACCCCGGCAGCGGCTTCGGCGGCCAGCAGGTTACGGCTCGACGTTTCAAAGAAGTCGAGAACGGCCTGGTCTTCCCACGACGGCGCGTTCGCCACGTCGACCACCACATCGGCACCATCCATCGCTTCGGCCAGGCCTTCGCGGGTGATGCTGTTCACGCCCGTGCTGGGGCTGGCGGCAAGCGCGTCATGGCCGCGTTCGCACAGGGTCTTCACAAGCTTCGATCCGATGAGGCCGGAGCCTCCGATGACGACGATCTTCATGACTTTTCTCCACTTGTCGACTGCAACCATTGCGTCGGTGTAGAGAGATTGCCTGCGCGCACCAGGCAAGTCCTTGCGCCGGGCTTGGGTTTACCTTGGCGAGCGCTTGGATTTATGTCCAAGGCTACTGAGGTTCCTCCAGCCTCCCTTGCCGCGGACGGTGCAGCGGGTGTCGAGCTGCCGTATCATCGTCCCCAGTTACCAACCGCCAGCCGCCTGGGACACGGAGTTGAGGGCGCTTCGCCAGGGGATGCTCAACTTGCCATTCACGTTTGAAGATTACGTACTCGATCAGGAGCGCCGGGAGCTGACCCTGCGCGGGCAGGTCGTGGCCGTCGGACCGCAGGTCTTCGACCTGTTGCTGCTGTTCGTCAACAATCCCGATCGCGTCGTCAGCAAGGACGAGTTGCTCAAGGCTGTGTGGGGCGGCCGGATCGTTTCGGAATCGACAATCACCAGCCACATCAATGCCGTGCGCAAGGCCATCGGCGATACCGGTGAGGAGCAGCGCCTGGTACGCACCGTCGCCCGCAAAGGCTACCGCTTCGTTGGCCGGATCAACGGCGACTTGACCGGGGAAGCACGACAGCCTGATATCGATGAACGCTCGACCGTTGCCGCGCAACAACCCCCCTCCCCCATGCTCGTCCTCCCGGACAAACCCTCGATCACCGTCCTGCCGTTCCAGAACCTGAGCGGCGATCCGGAGCAGGAGTATTTCGCCGATGGCGTCGTGGAGGACATCATCGCCGCCCTGTCGCGTATCCGCTGGCTGTTCGTCATCGCGCGCAATTCGAGCTTCACCTACAAGGGCCAGGCGGTGGACGCCATGGGCGTTGGCCAGGAGTTGGGCGTTCGCTACGTGCTCGAAGGCAGCGTGCGCAAGAGCGGGAACAAGCTGCGCATTACCGGGCAACTGATCGACGCGACGAGCGGGACGCACATCTGGGCGGAGCGCTTCGAAGGCCTGCTCGACGACATCTTCGAGCTGCAAGACCAAGTCACCGAAAGCGTCGTCGGCGCGATCGCGCCACAACTGGAGCGGGCGGAAATCGAACGCGCCAAGCGCAAGCCGACGGAAAGCCTGGACGCCTATGACTACTACCTGCGGGCCATGGCAAAACTGCACAGCGGCAGCCGGGAAGCCATCGAACAGGCGCTGCCGATGTTCTACCAGGCCATCGAACTCGATGGGGAATTTGCTTCGGCCTATGGCATGGCCGCCTGGTGCCACTTCTGGCGCAAGCTCAATGGCTGGATGACCGATCGGCCTGCAGAAATCGCCGAGGGCATACGGCTGGCGCGTCTGGCAGTGACCCTCGGTCGCGATGATGCTGTCGCGTTGACCCGGGGCGGACATGCGCTGGCTCATCTCGCCGGCGAAGTCGACGCCGGCATTGCACTGCTGGACCGGGCGCGCCTGCTCAATCCCAACCTCGCCCCCGCCTGGTTCCTGGGCGGTATCCTGCGGGCGCTGCACGGTGAAACAGACGCGGCCATCGAGCATTTGAACCATGCCGTTCGCTTGAGTCCGCTGGATCCGGAAATGTTCAGGATGCAGGTCGGGATGGCGCTCTCACATTTCTTCGCCGGGCACTTCGATACCGCTGCGGACTGGGCGGAAAAGGCCCTGGGCAACCTGCCCAGTCTGCTGGTTGCGGCGGCATTGGTGGCGGCCAGTCATGCACTCGGCGGTCGAATGGATAAAGCGACGTGGGCGATGCAACGCCTGCAAGCGCTGGATCCCTCTTTGCACCTCGGCACCCTCAAGGACTGGCTGCCCATTCAACGGCCTGAGGATTTCGCCCGTTTCGTCGATGGATTGCGCCTGGCGGGATTGCCGGAGTAAAGGCGACCACCCCTGACCTGTAGGAGCGAGCTTGCTCCTACAGGGGGCCAGGTCGTGCGGTGGCTTTTACCTGGCAATAGTTGCACATTGCAACGGTAGGCTAAGCTTTGATCAACTCGTTGCTCATGATGCTCGGTTCTGCAGGTTTTGGGTTTTTCTGGAGAGCGTCTGCAACAGCTATCCCAGACTGGCCCAAACCTTTCACGCAGGATTGCCGTGATGACAGAGCCCCTCCTCAGCTTTGATGCACTCAAACGCGCCGCTGCCGCCGGCGAAATCGATACCGTGCTGGTCTGCATGGTCGACATGCAGGGACGCCTGGTCGGCAAGCGATTCCAGGTCGAGTTTTTCATCGACAGCGGCCACGAAGAAACCCACTGCTGCAACTACCTGCTGGCCGACGACATCGACATGGAACCGGTGCCGGGTTACGCCGCGGCCAGTTGGAGCAAGGGCTACGGCGATTTCGTGCTAAAGCCCGACATGTCCACCCTGCGGCGCGTGCCCTGGCTTGAATGCACGGCGCTGGTGCTGTGCGACGTGCTCGATCATCACCATCGCCAGGACCTGCCCCACAGCCCGCGGGCGATTCTGAAAAAACAGGTCGAGCGTCTGCGCGAGCGCGGCTATACCGGCATGTTTGCCTCGGAACTCGAGTTCTATCTGTTCGATGAGAGCTATGAAGCGATCCACCAGCGCAACTATCACCAACCGAAAACCGCCGGCCATTACATCGAGGACTACAACATCCTGCAGACCACCCGCGAAGAGCCGGTGCTGCGGGCGATCCGCAAGCACTTGCAGGCCTCGGGCATTCCCGTGGAAAACTCCAAGGGTGAATGGGGCCCGGGCCAGGAAGAGATCAACATCCGCTACGCCGATGCCATGACCATGGCTGACCACCACGTCATCATCAAGCACGCCTGCAAGGAGATCGCGCAGTTGCAGGGCAAGGCGATCACCTTCATGGCCAAGTGGCGCTACGACGCCGCCGGCTCCAGCAGTCACATCCATAATTCGCTGTGGGACAAGAACGCGAAGAAGCCGCTGTTCTTCGACGCGAAAGCCGAGTTCGGCATGTCGAAACTGATGCGGGCCTGGGTCGCCGGGCAGCTCAAGTACGCCAACGACATCACCTGTTTTCTCGCGCCCTACATCAACTCCTACAAGCGCTTCCAGGCTGGTACGTTTGCGCCGACGCGGGCGGTCTGGAGCCGCGACAATCGCACCGCCGGCTTTCGCCTGTGTGCCGAAGGCAGCAAGGCCATCCGCATCGAATGCCGCATCGGCGGTGCCGACCTCAACCCCTATCTGGCCTTCGCCGCGCTGATCGCGGCAGGTTTGGCGGGTATCGACGAGAAGCTCGATCTGGCGCCGCCGTTCGAAGGCGACGCCTACCTCGACGAGCATTTGCCAGAAGTGTCCAAGACCCTGCGCGAAGCGAGCGCCGCCCTCAAGGCCTCGAGCATGTTGCGCGAGGCGTTCGGTGATGAGGTGGTCGACCATTACGTGCACACCGCCGAGTGGGAACAGAAAGAGTACGACCGGCGAATCACCGACTGGGAATTGCAGCGCGGTTTCGAGCGCTATTGAGAACATCATGACTGCGAAGGTGCAATTGATCTCCCCGGTCGATGGCCGGGTGTACGTCGAACGAGAGATGGCCGATGCGGCGCAGGTCGAGCAGGCGCTGACCGCCGCTGCCAGCGCACAGGCGTCATGGCAACGCCGCTCACTGAGCGAACGCGCAACATTGTGCAGCGCCGCAGTGGACGCGATGTTGTCGATGCAGGCCGACATCGTGCCGGAACTGGCCTGGCAGATGGGTCGCCCGGTGCGTTATGGCGCCGGCGAACTGCGCGGTTTTGCCGAACGTGCCCGGCACATGATCGCCATCGCGCCGCAAGCGCTGGCCGCTGTAGAGCCGGAGCCTGTGGCGGGTTTTCGGCGCTACATCAAGCGCGAGCCGCTGGGCACGGTGCTGGTGGTCGCGCCGTGGAACTACCCCTATTTGACGGCGGTGAACACGATCATCCCGGCGTTGATGGCCGGCAACAGCGTGATCCTCAAGCATGCGTCGCAGACGCTGCTGGTGGGTGAGCGTTTCGCCGAAGCCATGCGCCGCGCCAACCTGCCGGATGGCCTGTTCCACAACCTGCTGCTCGATCATCGGCAGACCGCCGCGATCATTGATTCGGGCCGGGTACAGCAGGTCAACTTCACCGGTTCAGTCGATGCCGGCAAGGCCATGGAAAGCGCCGCCACTGGACGCTTCATCGGCGTGGGCCTGGAGCTAGGCGGCAAGGATCCGGCCTACGTGCGGGCTGACGCCAACCTCGAGCATGCGGTGGAAAACCTGGTGGACGGCAGTTTCTTCAATTCCGGGCAGAGTTGCTGCGCCGTGGAACGCATCTACGTCGACCAGAAAATCTTCCCGGTGTTTGTCGAGCGCTTTGCCGAACTGACCCGCCAGTACGTGCTGGGCAACCCGCTGGACGAAGCCACAACCCTCGGTCCGCTGGTGACACCGGGTGCCGCATTTTTCGTTCGTGGCCAGATCGCCGAAGCGCTGGCCCAGGGCGCGACTGCGCTGATCGATCCGCAGGCATTTCCCAGCGACGTGCCGGGCAGCGCCTACCTCGCGCCGCAGGTCCTGGTCGATGTCAGCCATCAAATGTCGGTCATGCGCGATGAAAGCTTTGGTCCGGTGGTCGGCATCATGCCGGTGGCCAGCGATGAAGAAGCCATCGCCTTGATGAACGACAGTGAGTTCGGGCTCAGCGCGTCCATCTGGACCCAAGACCTCGCAGCAGCTGAACGGCTGGGCAACGAGATCGCCACCGGCACGCTGTTCATGAACCGCTGCGATTACCTGGACCCGGCACTGGCCTGGACCGGCGTGAAGAACAGCGGGCGCGGCGTCACCCTGTCGCCATTGGGCTACGAGCACTTGACCCGGGCCAAATCCTTTCATCTGCGTCACGAGGTGTAGACCATGAACCTGACAGGAAACTGGAGCTACCCCACGAGCGTTCGTTTCGGTGTCGGGCGCATCGCCGAACTGGCCGAGGTCTGTCGCAGCCAGGGTATCCAGCGACCCTTACTGGTGACCGACAGCGGCCTGGCGCGCGCACCGATCACCACGGCAGCCCTCGACGCATTGCGCGCCGCCGGTCTGGGGGTGGCGCTGTTCTGTGATCTCAAGCCCAATCCGGTGGAAGCCAACCTGGCCGGCGGGCTCGACGCCTGGCGTGCCGGCAAACATGACGGTGTGATCGCTTTCGGCGGCGGCAGTGGCCTGGACATGGGCAAGCTCATTGCCTTCATGAGCGGCCAGAC
This sequence comes from Pseudomonas sp. GW821-FHT02A08, assembly GCF_059422045.1. Taxonomy (NCBI): domain Bacteria; kingdom Pseudomonadati; phylum Pseudomonadota; class Gammaproteobacteria; order Pseudomonadales; family Pseudomonadaceae; genus Pseudomonas; species Pseudomonas sp. GW821-FHT02A08. The sequence goes on along the minus strand of NZ_JBWKWD010000071.1, from coordinate 2,802 downwards.
CCGCCCGGTCTGGGATTTCGAAGACATCGGCGACTACTGGACCCGCGCCGACGACAGCCGCATCGCCCCGGTCATTGCCGTGCCGACCACAGCGGGGACCGGCTCGGAAGTCGGTCGCGCGGCGGTGATCATCGACGAGCGTACCCACACCAAACGCATCATCTTCCACCCGAAAATGATGCCGCGCGTGGTCATCAGTGACCCGGCCCTCACTGTCGGCATGCCGGCCAAGATCACCGCCGGCACCGGCATGGACGCGTTGTCCCATTGCCTGGAAGCGTACTGCGCCCCCGGTTTTCATCCCTTGGCCGATGGCATTGCCGTGGAAGGCATGCGCCTGGTGGCCAACTCTCTGGTGAAGGCCGTACACACGCCATCGGACCTTGAGGCGCGCGCGCAAATGCTCGCGGCGGCAGCCATGGGCGCCACGGCATTCCAGAAAGGCCTGGGCGGGATGCATGCGCTCTCCCATCCGGTGGGTGCGCTGTACGACACCCATCACGGCATGACCAATGCCACCTTCATGCCCTATGTGCTGCAATTCAATCGCTCGGCCATCGAGGAGCGCATCACCCGCCTGGCGGCGTACCTGCGCCTGCCCTCGCCGGGGTTCGACAGTTTCCTGGCCTTCGTCCTCAAGCTGCGCAAGGACATCGGCGTGCCCCATACCCTGGTTGAACTGGGCGTGGATGACCGGCAGGCCGACCTGATCGCGGACATGGCGATTGTCGACCCTTCGGCAGGTGGCAACCCACTGCCCTTGACCCGGGACGGCGTGGCAAAGATTTTCGACGCGGCACTTCACGGCCGTCTGTAGGAGCGAGCCTGCTCGCGATGGACTTGTGGATGACGCGGGGTGTCAGGCTCCCCGCGTCATCGTTGACGTCCATCGCGAGCAAGCTCGCTCCTACAGAAAACCAAGGTCGAGCCTACGGCGGCTCAGTTCGGCCTGTCCAAAACCTGAAAAGGGGCACACAACAATGAACCCAACAAGCCAGCCGGGCACCGAAGCGCACGACGATGACGTCAAGGTGCTGCACAGCATGGGCTACGCCCAGCAACTCTCACGACGAATGGGGGTTTTCTCCAACTTCGCCATTTCCTTTTCGATCATCTGCATCCTCTCCGGTGGTATCAACTCCCTGGCCCAGGGCACCTCGGGCGCGGGTGGCATATCCATCGGGATCGGCTGGCCGATCGGTTGCCTGATCTCCGGGGTGTTCGCCATGGCCATGGCGCAGATTTCCTCGGCCTACCCCACCGCCGGCGGCCTGTACCACTGGGGCTCGATCCTCGGTAACCGCTTCACCGGCTGGCTGACCGCGTGGTTCAACCTGCTGGGGCTGGTCACGGTGCTGGGCGCGATCAACGTCGGAACCTATTACTTCTTTTTCGGTGCCTTCGGACCGGCACTGGGCATGGAGGACACGACCACGGTCCGGGTGATTTTCCTGGCAATCCTCACGGGCCTTCAGGCCTTGTGCAACCACTTGGGTATCGGCCTGACGGCCAAGCTCACCGACTTCTCCGGCTACCTGATCTTCGCCACGGCGCTGGCGCTGACCATCGTCTGCCTGATCTCGGCACCCAGCTATGAATTCGCCCGGTTGTGGACCTTCGGCAACTACTCCGGCGAAGCGGGCGGCGGCGTCTGGCCGCAGGTCTCCAACGGCTGGGTTTTCATGCTCGGCCTGTTGTTGCCGATCTACACCATCACCGGCTATGACGCCTCGGCGCATACCTCCGAGGAAACCCGCAACGCGGCCATGTCGGTGCCGCGCGGCATGGTCATGTCGGTGGTCTGGTCGTTGCTGTTCGGCTGGCTGATGCTCAGCGCGTTCGTGCTGATGCTGCCGAACATGGACGAGGCAGCCAAACAAGGCTGGAACGTGTTTTTCTGGGCCATGAACACCCAGGTCAACCCGACATTGAAACTGGTGCTTTTCGTGGCGATCTTCATTTCGCAGGTGCTCTGCGGACTGGCCACCGTCACCTCGGTTTCGCGCATGATCTTCGCGTTCTCCCGGGACGGTGGCCTGCCCTGCTCCAAAGCCCTGGCCTCGGTCTCGCCGACCTTTCGCAGCCCGGTGGCAGCGATCTGGACCGGTGCCACCCTTGCCGTGTTGTTCGACTGGGGCTCGTCGGTGATCTCGGTCGGGGCAACGCCGGTCTACACGATCGTGGTGTCCTGCACGGTGATTTTCCTGTTCTTCTCCTTCGCCATTCCCATCGTGCTCGGCCTGTTTACCTACGGGACGTCGAAGTGGCCGACCATGGGACCATGGAACATGGGGCGATTCTGGTACTCGGTGTTCGCCATCCTCTCGATCCTGTCGATGATCATCATTTTCGTCATCGGCATCCAGCCACCGAACGATTGGGCGCTGTACATCACCATCGGCTTCCTGGTGCTGACGGCCATCGTCTGGTTCGGTTTTGAAGCCCGGCGCTTCCAGGGGCCACCAGTGGGCGACATGATCGTCAAGCGCCAGGCTGAAATTGCTGCGGCGGAGGCTGCGCTGGACAAACAAACCGGACGTTGATGGCTGCCGGGTAAATTTTGTCTGGTCCTGAAACAGGTTTACCTCTGTCTCAGGACCAGACAATCCAACGCCTCAAAGCTCGTCTCCAGCCCCCCGTACAGCATCCTGCGGCGACCAATCCGCTTCTAAAAAAGGAAGCGTCCTACATACAAGCAAATTCCTGTGCGTCTTAATCCCCCGTCTTTGGATCTTGCCGGGAACAGGTGCATGCCGTTTCTGGGGCAAACACGGATCGCTGATGCCGCAGGAAGCTTGTTAA
>NZ_JBWKWD010000070.1:0-13484 GCF_059422045.1 Pseudomonas sp. GW821-FHT02A08 | reverse complement strand
TTGCATGTAGGTCGAAGCGAAGCCGACCGGAGGGCAATGCCCCCGGATGAATACCGCAGCGAAGGAACCCCGAGCCTTAGCGAGGGGCCGTACGTAAGGGGCGAGACCTTTTGGTTACTTTTGGGGCGTTTGCCAAAAGTGACCCGCTGTAAGAGCGGAACCATAAGCCGCCGTTACCGCAGAAACGGATATGTACTCAATCAACATAGAGCCTGGTCGGCCCAAAGGCCGCCAAGGTCAAAGTAGATCAAACAACCCCAACAACCCCTTCCTCACGCATCTGCCGCAACAACACCAACCCACCTTCCAGAAACCCCGAATCCCCCACCGCCCCCGCCTCGACCGCCAATCCTTGCAGCTGCTCACGCCCAGTCAGCTCTGGAAACTCGCCAATCCGCTGCAACAACCGCCACGCCAACGGACTCAACTCGGAAAACTTCACACTCCAGTCCTCGGCGCGACGCACCAGCAACAACGTCGGCTGAGCAGGTAAAGCGTCAGGCTGATAATCCGGTCCCACTTGCTGCACCGGCCAGGCGTAAGCCAACGGCCAAGCCAGCGGCGACACTTGCAACGGCCGATCCAGCAACGACCCGGCATCACCCGCTGCCAACGGTTCGGCCTCGGACTGTTGCAGCGCCATTTCCACCCACTCGTAATGCGCCAGCTCCACCATGAACGGCGGCCACGGCCCATCGCTCAACGCCTCAGGCCCGGTCGCGAGAAACTCGACAAACTCCTGAGCGATCTCACCAAATTTCGGTGTACGGGCGCGGTAGTCCCGCAGAAAGATCCGCACCAGTGAACGCCAGTGTTCATCGCCCAGAATCTTCCCCAACACCGGAAAGGTGCCACTGAGCAACGAAGACAGATTGGCGAACACCAGATCACGGTAAACCTGTGCCCGCACCGGGTCCATTTCGGTGGGTGGCGCGCAATGCTCGGGGTCTCGCAGATACTGGCCCATGATGCTTTGCTGTTGGTGCAACGAATGTTTATCCACGGTTCACGCCCTCCTGTTGCAAGCGGCGAATGGTCTGCAATTCCGCCACCAGCTCGGCGAATGCCGGAAAGTTGAAGTCCCGCTCAAGCAACGTCGGTTGTGCGCCGAACCGGGCATACGCCTGCTCCAGCAACGACCACACCACCGGTTTGACCGAAGCGCCATGGGTGTCGATTTTCAAGGTATCGGACTCGTCGAAATGCCCGGCAATGTGCATGGCCACCACCCGGCCCGAATCGATGCCGGCGAGGAACGCCTGCGGATCGAAGCCATGGTTGATCGAATTGACGTAGACATTGTTGACGTCCAGCAGCAGGTCGCAGTCGGCCTCACGCAGCACGGCATTGGTGAATGTCACCTCGTCCATGTCCTGTTGGGGTGCGGCGTAATAGGAAACGTTTTCCACCGCCAGGCGCCGACCAAGGATGTCCTGGGCCTGACGGATCCGCGCAGCGACGTGGCGCACCGCTTCTTCGGTGAAGGGCAACGGCAACAGGTCGTACAGGTGACCGTCATCACTGCAGTAACTCAGGTGCTCGCTGTACAGCGGCACGTTGTAGTGATCGAGGAAGCTGCGAACCTCTTGCAGAAAATCGACGTCCAGCGGCGACGGCCCACCCAGGGACAGGGACAAGCCGTGACAGGACAACGGATAGCGTTCAGCCAGGGCCCGCAATGCAGCGCCGTGGGCACCGCCGATGCCGATCCAGTTTTCCGGGGCGACTTCCAGAAAGTCGAAATCGCCCGCCGGCGCAGCCTGCAGGTCTTTCATTAAACCGCGGCGCAGGCCCAGGCCGACGCTGGCCTTGGCTTCTGGGGGAATGGAGGTCTGCATGGTGTGGATCTCACAAGATATTCAACGACGCGAGCCGGTGCTCGCCATGAGAGACAGTTAATCGAAGGGGTGTATCGGGACTGTGTTCGGCTGGGGCCGGAATAAGAGGTCACTGTGTCAAAAAGGGGTCTGGATACAGTGGGATACACACGATCCTTGCGGGCACTGCCGATACCTGTGGGAGCGGGCTTGCTCGCGAAGAGGCCGGCACATTCAAAAGAAAGGTTGACTGACCCGCCGCTTTCGCGAGCAAGCCCGCTCCCACAGGGCCCCGTGTCGGTCAGGGAAAGATAGCTTTCGTCGCTCAACGCGGCGCTGTATGGCCTGCGAACTAAACTGAATGCACGCAGGACCCGCTTGGTGCCCTGTACATTCCCACGACCACCGCCCAGCGGCGAACGCCTCGCCAGACAATGCCCCTGGACCGTGATCCTGCTGAAGGAGCACAGATGATGGACGAGGCCAGACTCAACGATTTCATGGGCAAACTGGTGAATGACATGGGCGGCGCGGCGATGCTCGCCAACGTCATTCTCGGCGAAGAGCTCGGCCTGTACCGGGCGATGGCCGACAGTCAGCCCATCACCCCCGAAACCCTTGCCGAGAAAACCGGCTGCAACACTCGCCTGCTGCGCGAATGGCTCAGCGCCCACGCCGCCTCAGGCTACATGGAACACCGTGACGGCCAGTTCCGCCTCCCCGAAGAGCAAGCCATGGCTCTGGCAAAAGAAGACTCACCGGTTTATGTGGCGGGCGGAATCGGCGTGGTCGCGTCGTTTTTCCATGACAAGGACAAACTGGTCAACGCCATGCGCGGCAACGGTGCCCTGCCCTGGGGCGATCACCATCCGTGCATGTTCAGCGGCACCGAACGCTTCTTCCGCCCCGGCTACAAAGCCCATCTGGTCGCCGAATGGTTGCCGGCCCTCGACGGTGTGGTGGCCAAACTGGAAGCCGGAGCCAAAGTAGCGGACATCGGCTGTGGCCATGGCGCTTCGACGGTGATCATGGCCCAGGCGTTTCCGGATTCGCGCTTCGTGGGTTTCGACTACCACGCGCCGTCCGTTACCGTTGCCATCCAACGGGCCGAAGAAGGAGGTGTGTCCGGGCGAGCCAGGTTCTTCCAGGGCACGGCCAAAAGCTACCCTGGCAGCGACTACGACCTGATCTGCTATTTCGACTGCCTGCATGACATGGGCGACCCGGTGGGCGCGGCCAAGCATGCCTATGAGTCGTTGAAGGACGACGGCACCGTGCTGCTGGTCGAGCCCTACGCCAACGATTTGCTCGACGACAACGTCAACCCGGTCGGACGCCTGTTCTACGCGGCCTCGACCTTCATCTGCACGCCCAACTCGCTGTCCCAGGAAGTCGGCCTCGGTCTCGGCGCCCAGGCCGGTGAGGCGCGGTTGCGCAAGGTGTTTAGCGAGGCTGGATTCACGCACTTCCGCCGGGCCACGGAAACGCCGTTCAACCTGATTCTGGAGGCGCGTAAATAGTTCCCGCCGCCATCTCTGCAGGAGCGAGCCTGGTCCGGACGACGTTCCGACGATGGTGTGTCAGCTATATTGATGTCGACAGACACCCCATCGCGAGCAAGCTCGCTCCTACAGGTTTCCCGGCATGCTTGACCGTCAGACCCGTGACCAACTCGATCGCCTCCATCAGCTCATGGCGGATCAGCCGTTTGCCGTGCTGACCGGTGCCGGTATCAGCACGCCCTCGGGCATCCCGGATTATCGTGACAACCAGGGCGTGCGGCGTGGCCGGCAGCCGATGATGTACCAGGAGTTTCTCTCGGCCCCGGAGCCCCGGCGACGCTATTGGGCGCGGGCGATGCTCGGTTGGCCGAGGGTGCGTCTGGCGCAACCGAACGTGGCCCACGACATCCTGGCTCGATTGCAAGGCACGCGGCAGATCAGCGGGTTGATCACCCAGAACGTCGACACCCTGCACGACCAGGCCGGCAGCCGTGACGTGATCGAACTCCACGGCAGTCTGCACCGGGTGTTGTGCCTGGATTGCGGCCGGCGCAGCGAGCGCGATTCGATCCAGCGCCTGATGGAAACACAGAACCCGTACCTGGCCGGCGTCGACGCGGTGCAGGCGCCGGACGGCGACACCTTGCTCGACCCGGCCTTCGAGGCACGCTTCAAGGTCCCCCGCTGCCCGCATTGCGCCGGGGAACGGATGAAGCCGGATGTGGTGTTCTTTGGCGAGAACGTCGCACAGGCCACGGCGGCCAAGGCGATGGCCGCCGTCGAACAGGCTGCCGGACTGCTAGTGGTCGGCTCGTCACTGATGGCCTATTCGGCGTTCCGCTTGTGCCGAGCGGTGGTGGATCAGGGCAAGCCGTTGATTGCGATCAACCTGGGCAAGACCCGGGCCGATGAGATGCTGGATTTGAAGATCGAGGGGTCGTGCGAGCGGTTGTTGCCGTTATTGGCCGAACGTCTCTCTTCCTGATCAGCACAAAACTCTGTGGGAGCGGGCTTGCTCGCGAAGAGGGCGGCACATCCAACATCTTTTTTGCCTGACCCACCGCTTTCGCGAGCAAGCCCGCTCCCACAGGTATTGTGATCAGTTCATGGAGAAACGCTGCCCAAGGTTTTCCTCTTTCAGCACATCAAACAACGCCTGCGCCGCCGCCGACAGCTCCCCCCCCGGCAACGTCAGCACCCCCAGCGCCCGCTCCACCACCGGGTCGCGCAAGGTAATGCAACGCGCCCCCAGTTCACGCATCTGCCCGGCACACAAGGCCGGCACCGCGCTCACGCCAAGACCACTGGCGACCATGCGCCCGACCGTCGCCAGTTGATGGCTTTCAAACTCCACCGGCAACTTCATGTCGCGGGCCTGCAAGTGCTCTTCCAGCATCACCCGCACCGTCGACGGCCGCTGCAAGGTAATGAACGGCTCCTTGAGCAGGGTCTGCCAGTCGATATCATCGAGTTCGGCCAGCGCCGAATCCAGGGGCACCACCGCGACGAATCGGTCGATGTACAACGGCGTGAATTGCAGCGACGAGCTCTGGGTCGGTTCGAACGCCACCCCAAGTTCCACCTGGCGGTCACGGACCATTTCCAGCACTTGCTCGTTGATCACGTCATTGACCGTCACGTTGACATTCGGATAACGGGCGCGGAAGGTCTTGAGGATCGGCGGCAGCAGGTTGCCGGCGAACGACGGCATTGCCGCCAGGGTCACGCGACCGCGCTGCAAGGTGAAGCGCTGGCGCAACTCATCCTCGGCATTGTCCCAGTCGGCGATCAACCGGCGCGCCAGCGGCACCAGGGTTTCGCCTTCGGCGGTGAGCGCCACGTTGCGCGTGTTGCGGGTGAACAAGCGCCCGCCCAGGCCTTCCTCCAGCGCCTTGATGGTCAGGCTCAGAGCCGATTGCGACAGGTGCAGGCGCTCGCAGGCCACGGCAAAGCTCAGGCTCTGGGCCACGGCCAGAAAGGCACGGATCTGCTTGACGGTCATAGTCGCTTCGCTCCAGTTGTAAGCTACAAGCTTCAAGCTGCAAGATTAAAGCAGCGGTTTAATGAGCTTTATCAATCAATCAGATCTAAAAAACAACTTAACAAATGAATCTTGCAGCGAGACACTCCATCCCATTCGGCTAGCCAGCCGCCCACAAAGAATAAAAGAGGTGCATATGGCAGGTTTCGACAAGCGCGTGAGTTCCTACGAGGAAGCTCTGGCAGGTCTTGAAGACGGCATGACCGTGATCGCTGGCGGCTTCGGCCTGTGCGGGATCCCGGAAAACCTGATCGCTGAGATCAAGCGCAAAGGCACTCGCAACCTCACCGTGGTTTCCAACAACTGCGGCGTCGACGGTTTTGGCCTTGGCGTACTGCTGACCGACCGCCAGATCAGCAAAGTGGTGGCGTCCTACGTCGGCGAAAACAAGCTGTTCGAAGAGCAACTGCTCAAGGGCGAAATCGAAGTCATCCTGACCCCGCAAGGCACGCTCGCCGAGAAAATGCGCGCTGGCGGCGCTGGCATTCCAGCCTTCTTCACCGCCACCGGCGTTGGCACTCCCGTTGCCGAAGGCAAGGAAGTACGCGAATTCCATGGCCGCAAGTACCTGATGGAAGAGTCCATCACCGGTGACTTCGCCATCGTCAAAGGCTGGAAAGCCGACCATTTCGGTAACGTGATCTATCGCCACACCGCCCAGAACTTCAACCCGCTGGCCGCCACCGCCGGCAAGATCACCGTGGTCGAAGTCGAAGAAATCGTCGAACCCGGCGAGCTGGACCCGGCGCAGATCCACACCCCTGGCATCTACGTCGACCGGATCATCTGCGGCACGTTCGAGAAGCGCATCGAACAGCGCACCGTGCGTAAGTGATCCCCTGCCCCCGGACCGAATGAAGGAATAACGACAATGGCACTTTCCCGCGAACAAATGGCTCAACGCGTCGCCCGCGAAATGCAGGACGGCTTCTATGTGAACCTGGGCATCGGCATTCCGACCCTGGTCGCCAACTACATCCCCGAAGGCATGGAAGTCATGCTGCAGTCGGAAAACGGCCTGCTGGGCATGGGTCCTTTTCCTACTGAAGAAACCATCGATGCCGACATGATCAACGCCGGCAAACAAACCGTGACCGCACGTATCGGAGCTTCGATTTTTTCCTCGGCCGAGTCCTTCGCAATGATCCGCGGTGGTCATGTCGACCTGACCGTGCTGGGTGCCTTTGAAGTGGACGTGCAAGGCAACATCGCCTCGTGGATGATCCCCGGCAAACTGGTCAAGGGCATGGGCGGCGCGATGGACCTGGTGGCCGGCGCCGACAACATCATCGTCATCATGACCCACGCGTCCAAGGATGGTGAGTCCAAGCTGCTGTCCCAATGCAGCCTGCCGCTGACCGGCGCCGGGTGCATCAAGCGTGTGCTGACCGACCTGGCCTACCTGGAAATCGAAAACGGCGCGTTCATTCTCAAAGAACGTGCGCCGGGCGTCAGCGTCGAAGAGATCGTCGCCAAGACTGCCGGTAAACTGATCGTGCCGGACCACGTGCCGGAAATGCAGTTCGCTGCCCAGTGAGGAATCATTCCATGCAAGAAGTCGTCATTGTTGCCGCCACGCGCACCGCGATTGGCAGCTTCCAGGGATCCCTGGCCAATGTGTCCGCCGTGGACCTGGGCGCTGCGGTGATCCGCCAGTTGCTGGCGCAAACAGGCCTGGACCCGGCCGAAGTCGATGAAGTGATCATGGGCCAGGTGCTGACCGCCGGTGCCGGGCAAAACCCTGCGCGCCAGGCCGCGATCAAGGCCGGCCTGCCCTTCGCTGTACCGGCCATGACTTTGAACAAGGTCTGCGGCTCGGGCCTCAAGGCCCTGCACCTGGGCGCCCAGGCGATCCGCTGCGGCGATGCCGAGGTGATCATCGCCGGTGGCCAGGAAAACATGAGCCTGGCCAACTACGTCATGCCCGGTGCCCGCACCGGCCTGCGCATGGGCAACGGGCAAATCGTCGACACCATGATCAGCGATGGCCTGTGGGATGCATTCAACGATTACCACATGGGCATCACCGCCGAGAACCTGGCCGACAAGTACAGCCTGACTCGCGAGCAGCAGGACGCCTTCGCTGCCGCCTCGCAACAGAAAGCCGTGGCTGCCATCGAAGCCGGGCGCTTCGTCGATGAAATCACCCCGATCCTGATCCCGCAGCGCAAGGGCGATCCGCTGTCCTTCGCCACCGACGAGCAGCCACGGGCCGGTACCACCGCCGAATCCCTGGGCAAGCTCAAGCCGGCCTTCAAGAAGGACGGTTCGGTGACCGCCGGCAACGCTTCGTCGCTGAACGACGGTGCCGCCGCCGTAATCCTGATGAGCGCGGAAAAAGCCAAGACCCTGGGCCTGCCGGTACTGGCGAAAATCGCCGCCTACGCCAACGCTGGCGTCGACCCGGCGATCATGGGCATCGGCCCGGTGTCGGCCACTCGCCGTTGCCTGGACAAGGCCGGCTGGAACATCCACCAGCTGGACCTGATCGAAGCCAACGAAGCCTTCGCCGCACAATCCCTGGCGGTGGCCAAGGACCTGGAATGGGACCTGGACAAGGTCAACGTCAACGGCGGCGCCATCGCCCTGGGCCACCCGATCGGTGCCTCGGGTTGCCGCGTGCTGGTCACCCTGCTGCATGAAATGCTCAAGCGTGACGCCAAAAAAGGCCTCGCCACCCTGTGTATCGGTGGTGGTCAGGGCGTGGCACTGGCGCTCGAACGGGCTTAAAGCGTTCAACAGTCGGCGCGGGGACCCACGAAGATCCGTCGCCGTCTGGACAAACACCCGGTGCGATGCAAGTCGTACCGGGTTCTTTTTGCCTGCGTTTTTTTCAGTTAGACCGCGTTAGCGTTCTTCGCGAGCAAGCCCGCTCCCACATTTGACCGAGTTGTCCAGACGAGCACGGCCCACTGTGGGAGCGGGCTTGCCCGCGAAGGGGCCAGTCCTGTCACCCCCAAAACTGCAGAATCAACCAACTGCTCGCCCCACTGATCACCACAAAGCAAAGTCTACGGAGCCATGCCCAGCAACTGCTGGCGCAATTCGGGGTTGCTGGTACGCGGATCGAGCCAGATGGCAAAAAATGCCTGGGCGAATTGCAGGTCCTTCACTTCACGCAATAACTGCTGGCCAAGAAAAAACCGCGCGCCCTGCCCCGGCAGATACACCCCGGTCAACCGCGTGCCGGCCTGCACATCGACGAACGACTGTTGCATCTGCGTCTGCCAGGACGCCAGTTGCTCGGCACTGACCGAGGTGCCAGAGAGTCGCTTGATCTCCCTGACGCTGGCGTTCACCAGATCTTCACAGGAAATGCTGCGCTGGTAGATCAGCTCCAGGGCGAACGGTTGATCGCCCGCCAACGGCCGCGACGGACTCCAGAGCCGCGCGCTGTAGACATCGAAGCCGTACTTGCGAAACTCCCCACTGCCGATGACTTGCGCACCGGGCAGCGAATCCTGCCAATTGGCCAGGGCCTGGCAGCTCAGCAAAACAAGCAGCCACAGACCATGGCGCAGCGGTAATCGTTGGCGGTTCATGCGGGTTGGCCTCATCGCGGGATGCCCAGAAAAACGTATGCGCAAAAGACCCTTTCGGACATTTGCCTACGGGCCATATTTTTGTATACAAAATTCGCATACAGATAAAGCAATCTACCCGACGCAATGTTACCGTTGCTACCTCACACAGGTCGGAGACATGCGCGTGTTGATCCTGAAATTGCTGGTGATCCCAGGCTTCCTGCTACTGATTTCCCTGGCTGGCAAACGCTGGGGACCGAGCGTGGCCGGTTGGTTGTCGGGGTTGCCGGTAGTGGTCGGGCCGATCCTGTTGTTCCTCGCCCTCGAACAAGGCCAGGCGTTCGCCGCGCAATCGGCCACCGCCGCGCTGTCGGCCATGTTCGCGATGATTGCGTTCTGCATCACTTACGCCCAGGTCGCACAACGGGCCGGGTGGCCGCTGGCGCTGGTGATCTCGCTGTCGGTCTGGGCACTGGTGGCGGTTGTCCTGTCGCTGATCCCGGCTTCCCTGGTGTTTTCGGTGTGTGCCGCCGCCACCGCGCTGCTCGCCGCACCGTACCTGTTCCCCACCGTGCAACCGGTGCTCAGTGGCCCGGCACCGAAATCCGACAAGCTCCTGTTGCGCATGGTGGCCGGTGCCTTGCTCACCCTGGTCGTGACACTGCTGGCCAGCACCGTCGGCGACCGCTGGAGCGGCCTGCTGGCGGTATTCCCGGTATTGGGCAGCGTGATGGCGGTGTTCTCCCAGCAAACCCGTGGCCCGGCCTTTACCGCCGCGCTGCTGCGCGCCACCGCCACCGGCATGTACTCATTCGCCGCCTTCTGCCTGGTGTTGGCCCTGGCCCTGCCGACGATGGGGATGAACGCTTTTGTGCTGGGCATCGCGGTATCGGTGGCCATGCTGGGTGTGACCAAGCGTCTGCTGGCGCGGCCGGCCAGCCCGGCGACGAACACTGAAGGAACTGTCAAAGCAACGAAACCCATTCGATAATTTCGCACGAGTAGAACAACAAGCTTGCACGTCAATCGAACGGGTTTGCTTGAACATCAGCCTCAGTTCCAACCCCTACCCGACTGAGGCCCGCACCATGAAATTCTTTTTCCATCCGTCACCGAACCCGATGAAAGTTGCCCTGCTGCTCGAAGAACTGCAAACGCCTTACGAGCTGATCGGCGTCGACACCTTCAAGGGCGAGCAACACCTGCCAGCCTTTTTGGCGATCAACCCGAACGCCAAGGTCCCCGCGCTGGTGGATGGCGATGCCACCGTGTTCGACTCCCAGGCGATCCTGCTGCACCTGGCGCAGAAACATCAGCGCTTGCTGCCGACCTCCGCTGCCGGCCAGGCCGAGATGCTGTCGTGGTTGATGTTCATCGGCACCGGCCTGTCGCCGTTCTCCGGCCTGGCGGTGCACTTCCTGCACCACGCACCGGAAGATCTGCCCTACGCGAAAAACCGCTATTTCAAGGAAGTCGAACGTCACTACCGCATCCTTGACGAGCGTCTGGCCGAGCATCAGTACCTGGCGGGCGACACCTACAGCATCGCCGACATCGCGTTGTGGGGCTGGGCCAACTACGCGCCCTATATCCTCGGCGAGAGCGGTCTGGCGGCGTACCCGAACGTCAAGCGCCTGTACGATGAAATCAGCGCCCGCCCGGCGGCCCGGCGTGCCCACGGCCTGAAAGAGAAACTGGTGCTCAAGGCCGAATTCGACGAAGAAACCCGTCGCAACCTGTTCCCGCAAAACCTGGCGTAACCCGCCTGTTCCAGCCTTCGAGGGTGATGAAATGAGTGATCACTAAAGTGACCGCCCGGTAGAGCACACTGGAACGCATCGCAACCTCCATGGGATGATCGCGCCCCACCGCGCGTCCATCCCTGGAGATCCCGATGTCATTGTTGAGTAAGAAAGCCCTTGTCCTGCTGCTGGCCGCCGCTACCGGGCTTGGGGCTTTGAATGCGCAGGCCGCCAAGGCCACTTCCAGCGATGCGCCCGCCCACAAAGTCTCGATGCTCGGCAGCAAGTTCACCTTCAACTTGCCCAAGGGTTTCATCGCCAACCCGCTGCCGGCCAGCCCGGACGGTGCCAGCGGCACCCTGTACAGCAATGAAACCACCAAGACCGTGGTGATCGCCGCTGAAAACACCCTGCCCAACGGTGTCAGCGTCAAGGACAACGACGGCGTGTTCCTCGACGGCACCGTGGCCGATTTCGAAGCGGCGCAACACAAATCCCTGCCCGACTACAACAAGCTCAGCGAGAAAGCCCTGACCCGGACAACCGGGCTGGGTCTGCGCCAGATCGACGGCACTGCCACCCAGGGCGGTGGCATGACCCTCACCACCACACTGATGGCGGCATCCGGTACCCGCATGGCGGTGATTCAGGTGATATCCCGTCCCGGCGACATGGCGGCCCACGAAACCCTGGTCAAACAGATCGTCAGCGGCAAATGAGACTCAGGGGTTGAGACGCTGCAACCAGGCACTCAAATCCTGTATCTCGTCGGCGCTGATGCTGTGACCGACACCGGGGTAGGCGTGGAACTCGGGTTCGAGTGACACGCTCTGCAGCAGGCTGTTGGCCTCGGTGCCGTCGCTCAACGGCAGGCGTTTGTCCTGCTCGCCATGACCGATGAAAATCGCCAGCGACTGGCGTTTTTCATCCGGTTGAAGCTCGGACTTGAGCACCGGCAGAATCCGCCCGCTCAATGCAGCGATCCCTGCGAGCGCCTCGGGATGCCGCAAGCCTGTTTCGTAGGACATGATCGCGCCCTGACTGAAACCGACCAGGAACACCTTCTCGGGTTCGGTGTGATATTTCTTCGTGGCCTGTGCGACGAAATCCAGCAGCAACTGGCCGCTGGCCTTCAGATCATCGGTCTCGCCGTTGTAGGCCCCTTCGCCCTTCTTGCGAAACCACTGGTAACTACCCTCCTGCATCACCATCGGCGCCCTCACCGACAGGTAGGTGTAGGACCCGGGCAAGTCATCCTTGATGTCGAACAGATCCTGCTCGTTACTGCCGTAACCGTGGAGGAAAATCACCAGGGGTTGATGGTTCGAATCGGCGCCGGCCTGTGCCAGGTACTTGAGCGGCAGGTCGGTTTGCAGCGGGTTTTGGGCGTGGACGGCGGTGGATACCAGGAGCGTGAGCAGCGCGAGCATCTTCAACATGGGTCTTCCTTCACTGAATGCAGGATTCGGGGAAGAGCCTAACACTGGTCAGTAGGCGGGAACATCTCGGGCGTGGCCGATGCCGCCTTCGTCGGAACGCCGCCCGGAGCAAGCCCGCTCCCACACTGGATCTGTGGCGTTCACAAAACCTGTGGGAGCGGGCTTGCCCGCGAAGAGGCCCGGGCGGGCAATGAAAATTCCGGCTCAGTCGTTGATCAACTTCCCCGCCCGAATCGCCTCGCGCCCCGCCACTTTCGCCTGCCAGGAGCCTGGCTGGGTGTAGCGCCCACGGTCGATGGCGAACAGCACGCCACTGGTGCCTGCCTGCACGGTGGTGACCTTGTCGTTCAACGGGTCGACCACCTCGAACAGCGCATCGCCCTTCTCCACCCACTCCCCGGCCTCACGCAGGAAGCTGACCACGCCGTGATGCGGGGCGAACAGGTACTGGGTGCCTTCGAACGGCATGCCTTCACAGCATTCGGCCGGTGCCGCCGGCCAGGTGCCGGCGATGAAACCCTGTTCGGCGAGGAACCCGAGAATGGCCTCGCAATTGGCCTGGGCCTGGTCGACCCGGGTGTCGCCCATGCTGCCCAGCTCCAGGGTGGTTGCCAGGTTGGCCGGTGGAATCGCCGCCGCCGGGAACGCCCTGGCCAGGCGCAACCATGGCGAAGAACAGGATTCATCGAACGAGCTGCCGCCGGAATCTTCACACAACAACGCCACGCCAGCCTTCAAGCGCGCCGCCAGGGATTGCCATTGCGACCAGTGCTGCGGCAAGGCGTAAATGTGGATGGCCGCGTCGAAATCGCAATGCAGATCGAGGGTGATGTCGGCGTCGCAGGCATGGCGCAACAACAGGCGGTGCATGGCTTCCAGCTGCGATGGTGCTGCCGGCAAGCCGTCGAGCACCTGGCCCATGGTCTGGCGAATCAGCGCGATGTTGGCCTGGGCATCGCTGCCAAGGCGATCACCGATCAACGCGCCCACCGGTGCACTGAGCTCGACGAACGAGCGGTTGAAGTTCTTGCCGCTGCCGAGTTCGAAACGCCCCATGTGGCTGCCTTGCAAGTGCTGGTCGAGGCCAATGGGATTGGCCACCGGCACCAGTTCGATCACACCCTTCAATTGCCCCTGCTGTTCAAGTTCGGACAGGCGCTTCTTCAACTCCCAGGCCGTGCGCATGCCCGGCAATTCGTCGGCGTGCAGGCTCGCCTGGATGTACACCTTGCGCGTGCCCGCGCCATAGCGAAACACGCTGAGGGTGCGCTCGGTGCCCAGGTGGCTCCAGGGAAGTTTGTGGTCGATGCGTTGCATGTGGGGGGCTCCTGATGTCTGTACGGCGAGATCACCTGTGGGAGCGGGCTTGCTCGCGAAGGCGCCGGTACATTCAACATCCATGTTGCCTGACACGACGCC
>NZ_JBWKWD010000069.1:0-13776 GCF_059422045.1 Pseudomonas sp. GW821-FHT02A08 | reverse complement strand
CCATGTGAGAGTAGGTCATCGTCAAGATTAAATTCCGAAACCCCTATCTGCGTATGCAGGTAGGGGTTTTGTTTTTGTCCGCGGGAAAGCGAAATTACATCCCCAACCGTTCCAGCGTGTGCTCCAAGGGTTCCAGCGACACACAGATAAAACCATCAAGCGGACGATTGAGTTCCTCTACCAGCAAGATGGTTGCCCCTGTCGACAGGGCACACATCAGCAGTACGGCGACAATGGTGCCGTTGCATGGTGCAAACAGGCCGAACGAGCCGAAGATAATCCCTAGCCACGTCACCAGGATCACCAGCATCACCGGCGGGATCGATTGATTGGATTGCAGCAGGATCAGCCAGCGGGTGGCAAAAACCGTGTCCATGTCTTGTAATGCCTCAGCCTTGAGTGAGCGCTGATCATCGTTGCCCGGCGACAGTGATTCGACCTGGCGCTGCAGACTTTCAGAACGATGGATGGCTTCGGGACTATCGAGTGTTGCAATCTGACGGCGATCGCGAGAGACGAGTACTTTTGTGACTTCGGCGTAGTTGTGCTTGAGCTCGGTGCGGATGCCTTGGGTATCGGTGCCGTAGCGGGCGAGCAAACGGTCGAACTGAACCACTTTCGCCGCCGCGCCCTCCAGCTCGGTATTGGCCGCATCGAATGTGCCTTTGGCAGAGGAAACGAGCAGGCCGAGGACCAGCGCCGACATCGTAGCGATGAGGCCGGTGGCCAGTTTCACCACGGTCACGGAGTCGTCGCTCAGGTGATGGCTCGGTAATCGCTCCCTTACGTACGAGCCCAATAGTGCGCTGGCGGACAGGCAGCCGAAAACGATGAGGGCGATCACCACGTCATTCAAATTCAACCTCCGTTGACGCTGTCTTCCGTGGGGGGGGGGGGAGATATCTACTGGTACTTGATCACGATGCCCTTGAGTTTACGTCCCTCGATGGTCGTCACGTCGCGGGCCCACAGCGGCCCGCTGGCATAGGCACCCACTGCTTGAATGTGGTCATAGACGACCACCACGGCGTTGCCACCGAGTTTTGCGGATTCTACCCGCAGCTTCTGTTCGACTTCGGTAATCGGAGGGGCAGGGTCGATGCTGGCATCGATCAACACTTCACCCAGGCGCACATGCGGACGCAGAGGCTCAGAACGCAGCACGACAACCTGGTCCGGCGATGTCGGTGCCGGATGTTCTACGCCGACATAGGCGGTGGTCTGTGCATCGACAGTGGCGCAGCCATTGAGAGCCAGCAGGCTGGTGATCAGTCCACCTGCCAGTAGCAAGCATTTGAAACGGGGGGACCAGGACAGGACGTGGGCCGGCATTGTGGGGTCTCTCCTCTGGTTCGCTGCTATCCATGTGGCTAGTTGACGGTAGCAGACAGGTCGGGAGTTGCCAGAATGCCCAACCTTTTCAGGTTGGGCTTTTTTGTGCATTGAAGACTATCGATCGACCAGGGTCTCTCACTGATCCTTTTCGCAGTTGACCATCCACGACACACCAAAACGGTCGACGAGCATGCCGAAGCGCGCCGCCCAGAACGTGGTCTCCAGTGGCATCTGCACAGTGCCACCGCCCGCCAGTGCATTGAAGACCCGTTCGGCCTCGGCAATGCTGTCGACGTTGAGTGAAATCGAACAGGCGCTCATTTTATCCACGGGGCGATCCGGTGTGGTGTCCGACCCCATGATCGCCTGATCGCCCACGATCAGGCGGGTATGGATGATCAGGTTGTGCAGATCCTTGGGGAAATGCTCACCGGCTGGCGTTTCGCCGAAGGTCAACATGGCTTCGATCTGGCCTAGCAGGCACTGCGCGTAGAACGTGAAGGCCGCTTTGCAGTCACCGTTGAAGATAAGGTAGGGATTGATTTTCATGGTCTGCTCCAGGTGCTCGAGTACATACATCGATTTGGACGCCGGTTTTTTCGGCGAATTCCGATTGTGTCGAGCCGACAAGCAAAGCGCTAAATCTTTGTCGAAGCTTGTGTTTCTTTAGATGTTTTTTCGATAGGACGCGCGAGGCTTATCGCCTCCGGCACACGCCGTGGCGCCAGCACACGTTCGATGGCGCCGCTGACCATACTCTCCAGCAGCTCATCACGCTCCTGCTCGTCCAGCACATGTGGCGTCAGCCAACTGGGAGCGCTGTTGAGCAGGGCGCCAATGGCATGCCCGGCGGCCAGCAGGCCTTGCTCGCTGAAACGGGACTTCGCCCCGAGCATCCTCAGCAGCGTGCGTTCGTATTGCTCGCGCAATTGCCGGACCCGAGCCTGTTGCTCTTCGTTCAGGCAACCGCTGTCGCGCTCCACCAGGCGAAAATGCCAGGGCATCTCTCGATGCAGGTTCAGATGGGCGCGGATCAGGCCGTTGAGTTTGTCGCGCTTGCCCGGGGCTTTTTGCTCGATACGTCCCAGGGTGGCCAGCAGCTCCTCGTAGAACTCCTCGATCAGATCGAGCAGCAGATGTTGTTTGCTGGGGTAATGGTGATACAGCGAGCCTGGGGAGAGCCCCAGGCACGTCGCGAGCTCGCGCATGCCGACCTGGCCGAACCCCTTGCAGGCAAACAGCTCCAGGACCTTGTCCCGGTACTCGGCAAAGCGCGAGCAACGCTCAGGCATAGGCATGGAAGCCGCGCCCCGTTTTGCGTCCCAGGTACCCGGCAGCAACCATTTCCTTGAGCAACGGCGCCGGGCGATATTTACTGTCGTTGAAACCGTCATAGAAGGCTTCGAGGATCGAAAGCAGGGTATCCAGGCCTATCAGGTCTGCCAGGGCCAACGGGCCGATAGGCTGATTGCAGCCCAGGCGCATGCCGGCGTCGATGTCCTCGGCGCTGGCCAGGCCTTCCTGGAACACCAGGATCGCTTCGTTGATCATCGGCACCAGGATCCGGTTGACCACGAACCCAGGACGGTTACCCGCGGTAATCGCGGTTTTGCCGAGGGTGGTCGCCATGTCCAGCGCCAGTTGGTGGGTCGCGTCACTGGTTTGCAGGCCGCGGATGACTTCGATCAGGCCCATCACCGGCACCGGGTTGAAGAAATGCAGGCCGATGAAGCGTTCAGGCTGGCTGACACTGGCGGCGAGTTGGGTGATCGACAGCGACGAGGTATTGGAGGCAATGACGCATTCGTTGCTGACCTGCGCGGCGATCTGTTGCAGCACTCGCAGTTTCAGGTCGAGATTTTCAGTGGCCGCTTCAATGACCAGTTGCGCGTCACCCAGGACACTGTAATCGGTGCTGGTGCGGATGTTGTCGAGGGTGGCCTGTTTCTGCTCTGGCGTCAGGGTTTGCCTGGCGATCTGCCGGTCCAGGTTTTTACCGACCGTTGCGACGGCTTTTTGCAAAGCGCTTTCGGAAATGTCGAGCAAGGTCACGTTGAAACCGGCCATGGCACAGACTTGTGCGATGCCGTTGCCCATGGTGCCCGCACCGATCACCCCGATGTTTTGCAGATTCATCTTCCCATCCTTCGATCAAACCCTGCGATACCTTGGCCGCGATTGCAGCCGAAGGCGTACTATTGCCGCGAGTCTAGAGCCGGCAGGGCGGTTGTCCTATGCCAAAACTGTTCAACGGCACTGATGTTTTTTGCCATTCGAGCGATGAGAGAGAAGCGAACCAATGCGGGAAAAGGACTCGGTTGCCGCCTATTTCGTGCAGGCAATGATCCATGGGCTGAGGGGTGATCCGCAGCGCGTGACGGCCGTGCTCGAACAGGCGGGCATTGATCCGGCGGTCATGCACCAACCCACGGCGCGGGTGCCGGCCAACGCGTTTGCAGCGTTGTGGCTGATTCAGATCCGCGAACTCGACGATGAATTTTTCGGGCTCGACTCCCATGGCATGCCGCCGGGCAGTTTCGCCCTGATTTGCCGCGCCCTGATTCAGGAGCCCGATCTGCATAAGGCCATGCGTCAGTGCCTGGCCAACTTCGGCTTGTTCCTGCGCGACTTTCGCGGCTCGCTGGCCGTGCGTGGCAAGCGTGCGGTCATTAGCCTGGAAACCCGTTCGACGGACAACGATGCCAGTCGGTTTGGTGAAGAAACCTTCCTGGTGTTGATGATCAGTCTGCTGTGCTGGCTGGGCGGGCGGCGCATTCCCATTGACCGCGCGGACTTCCGCCATTCGCGCCTGTCGCTGGGTGACGACCGCCTGCTCTGGGGCCCCAACCTGACCTTTGGTGCCGAGCGCACCGAAATCGAATTTGCCAGCCACTACTTGCGCCTGCCCGTGGCTCAGGACCTGGCTTCGTTGAAGGTGTTCCTGCGTACGGCGCCGCAATGGCTGGTGATCCGCTTCCGTAACCAGCATGGCCTGGCATCCCAGGTTCACCAGCGCTTGCGCGGCAGCCATTACAGTGAGTGGCCGACGTTGCAGGCCTTCGCCCTGGAACAGCACCTGAGCCCCAGTACCTTCCGCCGTAAACTGGAGCGTGAAGGCTGTTCCTATCAGGAGATCAAGGACGAAGTACGCCGTGGCGTGGCCTTTGAGCAACTGCGTCAGAGCGAAGCGAGCATCAGCGATATCGCCGAGCAACTGGGTTTCCAGGAACCCAGCGCCTTCCATCGGGCGTTCAAGAAGTGGACCGGGGAAAGCCCTGGGCGCTATCGGGCCCGCTATCAGGGGGAGCAGGGCGCAGAGGTCGCCACCCTTCAGGAACCCTGCGAGCCCTGAGCCATCGTCGGTCCGGTAGCAGGGCTTCATGGCTACCGGGTTCGGAGATTTCGATCAGCGCCATGATCTGGGGGTGTCATTTCATACACCTGTATTGAGCGTCAAGGATTCGGTCGAACGACTGAACAGTCGGCTGCCCAGTTCCAACAACAGCGCTACAACGATGGCGCCAGCGGCAATCACGAACATCAAGGCATGATGGCCGCCACTGGCGTTGAACAGCGCCGAGTAAGCGAACCCCGAGAGCGCCTGGAAAGTAGCGAACGACACGGTGGCGCGGCTCCAGGCAATTTGTTGCTGATGATGCCCGGGGATCAGTTCATGCACCCGCGCCAACGCCAGCGGCACGATGCCTGGCGGGAAGGAGCCGAGGATCACCGCCAGTAAGGCCAGCGGCGCAAACGAACTGCTGATCGATAAAAGGCCAACCGCCAACGCCTGTATCACCAACACGATGCGGATCCCCGTTTTCGCGCCCAGTTGGTCGGCCAGGAAACCGTAGCTCACCGGCCCGACAATCGCGCCCAGGCCATACATCACCCAGATCAGCGCGCCGACATGTGCCCCGGCATTGAGCCCGCGAGCGACGTAATCCACCAGGAACACCATGGCCGGCACCAGCCCGGCCGCCATGAACGCGTATTGGGCGAACAGCAGGTAAACATTCGGGTCGGTCGGCGACGGCGACGATGTATTCGACGGCGCCGCGGCGGCCGGGTGCGTAGTGGTCGGCCAGCCAAACCAACTGGCAGCGGTGAGGATCAGGGCCAGCAAGCCCAGGCCGAACCAGGTTTGCTGCAAGCCGAGGCTCAGCAGCGGCGGCACGATCGTCCCCGACCCGGCGATGCCCAGGCCGATACCCAGGAATATCGCGCCGCTGGCCAGGCCTTTGCGGGCCGCCGGGACCTGGGGCAATACAGTGGCCGCCACCAGCACCATGATCGCGCCGCCGGCAATCCCCGACAGCAAGCGCCAGCCGAAGAACCAGCTCACCGACAACGGAAAACCACAGGCGAAGAACGCCAGGGTCACCGCCAGCATCATCAGGCGCAAGGCGGTCCTGTTCGAGGTCCGGCGTGCCAGTGGATGGCCGATCAGTGCGCCGATCAGGTAACCCACCAGATTCGCGGCGCCGAGGTACACCACGTCACTGGCGCAAAACCAGTGGGCCTGGATCAGCGAGGGAATCAGGGGCGTGTAGGCGAAGCGCGCCAGGCCGATGCTGACCAGGCTGGCGCAGAGGCCGGCGAAGATCGGCAGCCAGATCGCACCGGGCGCCGGGGTAAGGGAGGGCGATGAACTGTGCATGGGTATTGTCCTGTAAGGTCACTCAGGTTTTCAGCATATCGAGGTTTTTCGAAGCATTAATGCAGCGATTGCGCGCTATGCTGATGCGTAATTGCATCATCAGGAGCGCGTTATGAATTGGGATGACGCCCGGGTATTTCTCGCGGTTTGCCGCGAATCCACGTTGCGCGGGGCGGCGCGGGTATTGGGGGTCGACCAGGCCACGGTCGGCCGGCGTATCACGGCGCTGGAAAAGTCTTTGAGTGCGACCTTGTTCCTGCGCACTTCCGAAGGTTATGCGCTCACGGCTGTCGGCGAAGCGGCACTCAAGGCCGTGGAGAAAATGGAGCATTCGGCGCTGGAGCTGGAACGCCAGATCCAGGGCCTGGACGATCGCTTGACCGGCACGGTTCGCGTCAGTACCACCGACTCACTGGCGATTGATTTCCTGATCCCGGCGATTGCCCGTCTGCATCGGCAACACCCGGATGTACGTGTGCAACTGGACGCCACCACGCAGATCCTCAGCCTGGCAAAACGCGAAGCGGATATCGCCGTACGCAACACCCGGCCGGAAAACCCTGACCTGATCGCCCGGCGGATCGCCCGCTGGCCGGTGGGGTTGTTTGCCTCGCAAGCCTATGTCGATGCCCACGGCGTGCCGGAGCCGGGCTCGGCGTTCGCCGGGCATGACCTGGTGGTGTATCAGCCGTACTTGCAGGGCAACAAAGACCTGACGCTGGTCTCGGAACCGGTGGCGCGCGGGCGGATTGTCGCGAGCCTCAGTTCCAGCCTGCTGGTGCGTCGGTCGATTGCGGCGGGGATCGGGGTCGGAGAGATACCGGTGTACATCGGGGAGAAGGAGGGGCTGGTCAGGTTGTGGCCGGAGCGCTCGCGGCCAATGCCCTATGACATCTGGCTGGTGACCCATGCGGACCTGCGGCATACGGCCAGGGTGCGGGCGGTGATCGATGAGATTGTCGCGGGGTTCGCCGGGACCGGCGAGTAAAGCCCGGGCGCTCGTGGGCCCTGTGGGAGCGGGCTTGCTCCGGGCGGCGTTCCGACGAATGCGGTTGATCATTCAACATCTCTGTTGGCTGACACTCCGCCTTCGCGAGCAAGCCCGCTCCCACAGAGGGGCGTTATGGCATTTCCGGCAGTTCCTGTGGGCGCAGGTCGAAGACCAACACTTCAGCATCCACGCCGTTGCTCAAGGTCAGCGCCTGTTCATCACGAACCCGCACACCGTCGCCTTCCTGCAACAACACACCGTTGAGTTCGACACTGCCCCGGGCCACGTGCACATAGGCGTAACGGTTGGCGTCGAGCTCCAGGGTGGCGCTTTCCTTGCCGTCGATCAGGCCGGCATAGACCCGCGCATCCTGGCGCACCTTCAGCGAACCCTTGGCACCGTCCGGCGAGATGATCAGTTGCAGGCGCCCGCGTTTCTTCTGGGTGCTGAAATGTTCTTGCTGATAACGCGGTTTGGCGCCGCTGACGTCTGGCACGATCCAGATCTGCAGAAAGTGCACCGCCCGGGTGCTCGAGTGGTTGAACTCACTGTGGGCCACGCCGCTGCCTGCGCTCATCAGTTGCACGTCGCCGGGGCGGATCACCGAACCGGTGCCCAGGGTGTCCTTGTGTTCCAGGGCACCTTCAAGCACATAGGAGAAAATCTCCATGTCGCGGTGTGGGTGCTGGCCAAAGCCTTTGCCGGCGGCGACACGGTCGTCGTTGATCACCAACAGGTCGGAAAATCCCTGCTCTTTCGGGTTGCGATAGTTGGCGAAGGAAAAGGTATGGAAGGACTTCAACCAGCCGTGATTGGCCAGGCCACGATCCGAGGCTTTGCGAAGAGTCAGCATGATGAAATCTCCTGTGGGGACGTGAATTCGTCCGAGTGAGGAGAAGGTTAATGGTTACTGGTTGATGCAATAAGTAGATGAAAATTTAAAGACTGTCTCTATCAAGTTGACAGTTTATGAAGGCGAATCAGCTATTATTTTCCAACCTCTACGTCGTACTTGGCCATAATGCACGGCAAGAATCCTGTGGGAGCGGGCTTGCTCGCGAAAGCGGTGTGTCATTCACCATCATGTAGCCTGACACACCGCCTTCGCGAGCAAGCCCGCTCCCACAGGGTTTGGTGCACCGACCTTATTAATCCAGTGAATTCCAATCCATGAAAACCGTGGCAATGGTGCTGTTTCCCGACTTTCTCCTGCTCGACATGGCCGGGCCCATGGAAGTGTTTTCCATCGCCAATCGGTATCTGAAACCCGACGATCACTATGTGCTGTCGACCATCGGCACCGAGCCCGGCGCACTGCGGGCATCCAACGGGGTGAGCGTGCACGCCGACCTGCACATCGATCAGGCCTGCGAGGGTTTTGATTTGCTGTTGGTGCCCGGTGGTCCCGGTGCCTACAACGAAAGGCATCCGCCATTGCTCGCCTGGCTCAGGCACAACGTCAGCCGGTCCGCCGCTTATGGCTCGATCTGCACCGGGGCGTTCGTGCTGGGGCATGCGGGCTTGCTCGACGGCTATCGCGTCACCACCCACTGGCACTATACCGAGCGGCTGATCAAGGGCTTTCCGAAGGCGACCGTCGAGACCGATCAGATCTTCGTCCAGGACCGCAACCTGATCACCTCCGGCGGTGTGACTGCCGGGATCGACCTGGCCTTGTCGGTGGTGGCCCAGGACCATGGCAAAAAAGTCGCCCAGGACGTGGCCAAGGTGTTGCTGGTAGTGATGAAACGCCAGGGCGGACAGGCGCAGTTCAGCCCGTTGATGGCGGCGGTGGCCCCTCACGAAACGGCGATAACCCGGGTGCAGAACCATGTGCTTGAACATCTCGATGAAACCTGGAGCATCGAGCGCATGGCCGGCCTGGCCAACATGAGTCCGCGTCATTTCGCCAGGGTGTTCGCCCGGGAAGTGAACATGACGCCGATGGAATTTTTGCAAAGCGCGCGTATCGATTGCGCCAGGAACCTGCTGGAGACCACCGAATTGCCGCTCAAGACCGTGGCCTTCAAAAGCGGCTTCGGCAGCGTGCGGCACATGCGTTTTCTGTTCAGTGAAAAGCTTGGCCTGACCCCGACCCAATACCGCGAGCAGTTCAGCTAGCGCATGTCCGTCGTGCGCACCGCAATGGCCGTGACGCTCCCCCCGTGGCAGTTGTACCGTCACCGAGGCCTGCCAAGATACCGGTGAACTCATTGCAAGGAAGGTGCGGAGCCTGGGATGGACTCACGTACCGAGCCAGGCTTCCAGCGGGTGACAGCGCATGAATAGCCTCAGAGATATAAACAGCGAAACGGTACTGCAATTCGGACCCTACGCTCTGCACCTCAGTCAGCGACTGGTGCTGGAGGGCGATCGACCGCTGCGCCTGGGCGGCCGCGCCCTTGATGTGTTGCAGGTGCTGGTCGAACACGCAGGTTCGGTGGTCAGCAAGGAAGAGTTGATTGCGCAAGTCTGGCCGCGCTCGGTGGTCGAAGAGATCAACCTGCGGGTACACATTGCCGCCTTGCGCCGAGCCTTGGGGGACGGCCAGAACGGCCAGTGCTACATCGTCAACATTCCCCAGCGCGGCTACAGTTTTGTCGCCCCGGTACAGCATTCGCCGCAGCCTGTAGCGTTTTCGGGCGAGGCCGTAAAAAAGCCCCTGCACAACCTGCCGTCGCGGCTCACACCGATCACCGGGCGCGATGCGATTGTCGGCAGCCTGGTGCGGCAGCTGCCGGTGCGGCGATTCATGACCCTGGTCGGGCCTTGCGGGATCGGCAAGACCACCGTGGCGCTGCGTGTGGCGGAACTGTTGTTGCAGCACTATCGGCACGGCGTGTGGCTGGTGGACCTGGCGCCGATCGATGACCCGGCGCAAGTGACCGATCACCTGACACGAACCCTTGGGCTGGAGGTCGGCACCACGCTGGAGGCGCTGGAGCAGCGGCATGCCTTGTTGGTCCTGGACAATTGCGAACACCTGTTCGAACGCTGCCAGACGTTGATCGAAACGCTACTGGCTTCGCTACCCCGGTTGTCGATCCTCGCCACCAGCCGCGAGCCCCTCAAGGCGACGGGCGAAACCGTATTGCGTCTGCCACCGCTGGAGGTGCCGCCGGCGTCAGCGCTGCGCAGTGTTGCCCAGGTCATGGGCTATTCGGCGGTGCAGTTGTTCGTCAGCCGTGCCCGGGCTCGTCAGCAAGGCTTCACCCTGCGCGAGCAAGACCTCAAGACCGTACGGGAAATCTGCCGGCGCCTCGATGGCCTGCCGCTGGCGATTGAACTGGCGGCGGCGCAAATCGATGCGCTGGCGCTGGTGGGGCTGCAAGCGCAACTCGATAACTGTTTTCAGCTGCTGTCCCAGGGCCGCCGCACGGCCGTGCCCCGGCACCAGACGCTCAAGGCTGCGCTGGACTGGAGCTACGAACGTTTGACTGCCGTGGAGCAAACCGTGTTGCAGCGCCTGGCGGTGTTCAAGATGGCCTTTACCCAGGTCGCAGCGATCGGCGTGATCTGCTGCGACAGGCTGCCCGCCGCCGACCTGGTCAAGGTGCTGGAAAGCCTGGCCCTCAAGTCGCTACTGTCCCGGGAGCAGGGCAGGGAAGTGACCCGCTACCGCTTCCTCAACACGACTCGCACCTACGCACTGGAAAAACTCGAACTCAGTGGTGATTTGCGCGCCCTTGAAATGCGTTATGCCGGCTACATCAGTCAGACACGCTGGACTTCAGGCCGGCAGGTGGCATTGCAACTCGCCGAGTAAGCGGCGGACCGTCAACAGGTCAGGCGTGGAAAAACCTTCGGTGAAGCGTTGGTAGATCGGTGCCAACAGTTCATGCGCCTGTTGGTGGCGGCCCTGTCGCTGCCACAGTTGCGCCAGCGAGGTGGCGCTACGCAATTCCCAGGCCAGCGCACCCTGAGTCCTGGCCACGTTGAGTGCCTTGAGCAGAACGGCTTCTGCCGCTGCGGTTTTGACCGGACAATCCGTTGCCAGCAGCGTCTGGGCGCTGGCGCGCAGAATCTCCGCCGTGCTCCAGCCTGACGCACCGTTTTCTGCGCGTTCGAGCAAGGCGCTATCGACGCAGGTCGAGTCCAGCGTGACCATGATGTCTTTGATCAACCCGACACTTCGCTGCCTGGCGGGCGGGGCCTGGGTGCCGTCGATCACCTGCGCGTAGTGTTGCGCCCAGTTATAGAACAGTTGAACCGAGTGTTTCTGCGCCTGTTCCAGCAGCAGCCGCAGGAGTTCGCGGGCGCTGCGGGTGTCGCCGTTGTAGTAAGCGATCAGGCAGCCGGACAGCGCCAGGGTGTAGCAGATGGATGTGCCGTGGTTGATCTGCAATGCGATATCCAGCGCCTGCCGGGCTGTGCGCCAGGCTTGTTCCGGTTGGCCCTGCAACCAGAGGATGCGCGCCTGAATGGTCAGTGCCGCGACGCTCTGGTCGTATTGCACGCCAAAGCCGTGAGTGAAACGGTTGAGGTAACCGCTGTGGGCCATGCGTTGCAGCACTTGCTCGGCATCTTCCCGAGCCTGTAACTGATCGCCGGAAAAATGCAGGGCCAGCACCCGCAATCGGTGCATGCTCAGGGACATCAGGGCGTCGTCATGCAGCCCCAGTTGATCGAACTGCCGACTCTGTTCCAGGGCCATTTGATAATGACCGCAGCTGAGGTTGACTGCCAGGTGCCCGGAAATCGCCCGCAATTGACCGGCTACATCGTTGCACTGTCGGGCCAGGGCTCTAGCGCTGACAAAGGCTCCAACAGCTTCGGCGGTACCGCCCTGCACGTGATAACAGGCGCTGCCCAGGGCCAGCTTGAGGGCCATTTGCAAACGCGGGCAAGGCTCGGGTGACTGGTCGAGCAAGGCCAACGCCTTGCGCACATAACCGCCGTGTTCCTTGAGCAGTGACAGCTCCTGCCACAAGGGGGTGGACGTCGCGGCCAGGCGGATCGCCAGTGCCTGCGGCCCTTGAGCGTGCAAACCCCAGTCGAGGGCCGCGCGGATGTCCTCCAGGACCCGGCCATAGCGCTCGAGCCACAGGCTGGTCGGGGTCTTCTCCCAGTCGTCCTGCGCCTGTTGCATCAGGGCCAGGCAGCGCTCGGCATGCCGTTCCCGCGTGCCGGGCAGGTCGGTGGATTGCGCGAGTTTTTCCAGAGCGTAACGGCGGGTGGTGTCGAGCAGGCGATAGTAAACATCCTCGTCGCCCACCTCGACGTTTAACAAGGACTTGGCGACCAGTTGGGTGATCGAGCCGAATACTTCGCGAGGTTCGATGTGTTCGCCGACAATCACCGCCGCTGCCGACTCCAGGGTGAAGCTGCCGCGAAACACACTGAGTCGGCGCAGGCAGGTCTTTTCGCAGGCGTTGAGCAGTTCGAAGCTCCAGTCCAGTGTCGCGCGCAGGGTCTGATGGCGTGCCAGGGGCGCCTGACCGGGGTGAGTCAGCACCCGGAAGCTGCTTTGCAACTGCGTCAGCAAGCCGTGCAACCCGAAGTTGCCCACTTGCGCCGCTGCCAGTTCGATGGCCAGCGGGATGCCATCGAGTCGGTGACAGATTTCTATCAGCAGCGGCAGCTCACTTTCCGTCAGTTCAAAGCTGTCGTGGCTGGCCATGGCCCGTTCGACGAACAGTTGCAGGGCGGAAAAGGTCATGGCCTGGGCGCGGTCGAGGACGGCGATGGGCGGTGGGCAGTCGAGCGACTCCAGGCGCTGGACGAATTCCCCTTCGGCTCGCAGGCTCTCGCGGCTGGTGGCGAGGATATGCACGAGCGGAGCACTGCGCAGAATCTGTTCGCTGAGCTGGGCAATGGCGTCGACCAGGTGCTCGCAATTGTCGATGACCAGCAGCATGTGCCGGTCGCGAAGAGAGTCCGCCAGCCCGCTTAGGGGGGCGTCATTGTGCAGGACCAGTTCGAGCAACGTCGCCAGATAGCCGTCGATCATCAGCGGGCAATTGATCGGGGCCAGGTCCAGCAGGCGAATGCCGTCCCGGTAGTGACCGATCATTAGTTCGGCGACCCGCAAAGCCACGGTGGTCTTGCCGATGCCGCCGGGACCGACGAGCGTGATGAAGCGCTGGCGTGGCAGTTGCACCATCAGACTATCAACCAGGTTCTGCCGGCCGATCATGCGCGTGTGGCGCACCGGCAGGTTATGCCGGCTCGGCGTGGCGGCCGCCGGTGCCGGCGGTTGCCCGGCCTGTTCCAGAGAGTACGGTGCGACGAAGCTGTACCCACGCTGGGCCACTGTGATGATGTAGCGCTGACCCGCCTGACCGTCGCCGAGCGCCTTGCGCAACGCCGCCATGTGTACCCGCAGGTTGATGTCTTCGACCACGCTGTTGGGCCAGACCCGGGCGATCAGTTGTTGCTTGCTGACCACGTTGCCGGCGTGTTCCAGCAGGATCAACAGGATGTCCATGGCGCGCCGGCCCAGGCGCAAGGGATGGTCGGCCTCCATCACCAGACGTTGTTCGGGGTAGACCCGGTAGGGGCCGAAATGCACAGCCTGTTCGGGGGAAATGGTCAACGAGTCGCTCCTGCTGCATCCGTCTGGTACGCGGTTTTCGAGCATTTTCCTCAGGTTTTTTACGTAGCGCAATGCACCGCCCGGGTGACTGTCGGGTGCAGGCGTTGACTGTCGCGTATCGGCCAGTGGCTGTCGGTCCCGTGAACATTGGGCGCAACAGATGGACAGGGCTTGCCGGTAATGCCAGTCAGTTAAGCGGTAATGCGATCTGTAGCAGCTGCCGAGCCCGCGAGGCGGCGTTCGGCTGCGAAGCAG
>NZ_JBWKWD010000068.1:0-13978 GCF_059422045.1 Pseudomonas sp. GW821-FHT02A08 | reverse complement strand
GTCAGGCAGGCCGCGTC
Organism: Pseudomonas sp. GW821-FHT02A08; assembly: GCF_059422045.1. Taxonomy (NCBI): domain Bacteria; kingdom Pseudomonadati; phylum Pseudomonadota; class Gammaproteobacteria; order Pseudomonadales; family Pseudomonadaceae; genus Pseudomonas; species Pseudomonas sp. GW821-FHT02A08. The sequence goes on along the minus strand of NZ_JBWKWD010000068.1, from coordinate 13,961 downwards.
AGCTGGACTCACGACTGCTTCGCAGCCGAACGCAGCCTCGCGGGCTCGGCAGCTGCTACAGATCGCATTACCGCTTAACTGACTGGCATTAACCGCGCCGCCTGTGATTTTTTCGCGAGCAAGCTCGCTCCTACAGAAACGCACAAACAAAAACGCCCCGACCAAGGCCGGGGCGTTTCATGTGCAGCTAAAGGCTTAGCGTGGGAATGCTGGCGGGTTTACACCGGCCATGTCTTCCATCACGCGAACCACCTGGCAGCTGTAACCGAACTCGTTGTCGTACCAGACGTACAGAACAACGCGGTTATCCTGGGTGATGGTCGCTTCAGCGTCCACTACGCCTGCGTGGCGCGAGCCAACGAAGTCGGTGGAAACCACTTCCTGGGAGCTCACGTAGTCGATCTGCTTGTGCAGGTCCGAGTGCATGGCCATCTGGCGCAGATACTCGTTGATCTCTTCGCGAGTGGTGGCCTTTTCCAGGTTCAGGTTCAGGATGGCCATCGACACGTTCGGCGTAGGAACGCGAATCGCGTTGCCGGTCAGCTTGCCCTTGAGCACTGGCAGCGCCTTGGCGGCTGCGGTGGCGGCACCGGTCTCGGTGATAACCATGTTCAGCGGCGCGGCACGACCACGACGGCTGCCCTTGTGGAAGTTGTCGATCAGGTTCTGGTCGTTGGTGAACGAGTGAACAGTTTCGACGTGGCCATTGACGATGCCGTACTTGTCGTTGACTGCCTTGAGCACCGGCACGATGGCGTTGGTGGTGCAGGACGCCGCCGAGATGATCTTGTCGTCAGGGGTGATGTCGCCATGGTTGATGCCGTGCACGATGTTCTTCAGCGCGCCCTTGCCAGGTGCGGTGAGGATCACGCGGGCAGCGCCCGGGCAGGCCAGGTGCTGGCCCAGGCCGTCGGCGTCACGCCATACACCGGTGTTGTCGACGATCAGAGCGTTTTCGATGCCGTACTGGGTGTAGTCGACTTCGGTCGGGCTCTTGGCGTAGATCACCTGGATCAGGTTGCCGTTGGCGGTGATGGTGTTGTTGGCTTCATCGATGGTGATGGTGCCATCGAACGGACCATGGACAGAATCACGGCGCAGCAGGCTGGCACGCTTGACCAGGTCGTTCTCGGCGCCCTTGCGGACAACGATGGCACGCAGGCGCAGGCCGTCGCCGCCACCGGTTTTTTCGATCAGGATGCGCGCCAGAAGACGGCCGATACGACCGAAGCCGTAGAGGACAACGTCGGTGCCTTTGCGGGCGGATGCGTTTTGCTGGCCAACCACGTCGGCCAGTTCTTCACGGACGAACTGCTCGGCAGTACGGCCATTGCCTTCGGCCTTGAATTTGGCCGCCAGCTTGCCCAGGTCCACCGAAGCGGCGCCGAGCTTGAGTTCGCTCATCGCCTTGATCAGCGGGAATGTTTCGTGGACGGACAGCTCGCTTTCGTCGGACTGACGGTGACGAGCAAAGCGGTGAGCTTTGAGAATCGCAATGACTGAACGATTGATCAGGCTGCGGCCATAGATCGAACTCACCACGTTGTTATTGCGGTAGAGCTGACCGATAAGCGGAATCATCGCTTCTGCGAGTGCTTCACGGTCGATCCATTCACCAAGACACTGGTCGGGCTTCTGAGTCACGGGAACCTTCCACATGTAGGGGCAGAAAAAAGGGGCTACATTATGCCGCCGAGTGACAGCGGTAGCAATGCGCGCCCGTCGTGCTTTACGTAACAATTCGTCGTTCAAAAAAATTACGCCCCGCGCAAACCCAATAAAACCGGGGCTTTCAGCGCAGTCAATTTTTTGGAGGTCACGCCTGGTTGTCCGTAACCCTCCGTAACACTCGTTGTTTTTGCCACTACATATTCAGTAATTCCTGGCAAAAAACCGCCGAATTTTGTCTTTACCACTACATTTCACCAAACCCGTGCTTTAGGCGCAGTCAGCAACTGACAGGCGGCATCGTTGACCGCTACAATTGCCGACTTTGTCGCAACGCTTGGAGCTCAACCTTCCGTGCCCGTTCTGCGTCTACCGCTTCTCCCTGCCACGGCAGGTAAACAGCACTGGGGCAACCTGCCCGGTGCCGCCCTGAGCCTGGCCATTGCCGAGGCCGCCAGCGCTGCCAAGCGCTTTACCCTGCTGCTGACCGCCGACAGCCAAAGTGCCGAACGGCTGGAACAGGAGCTGGGTTTCTTCGCCCCGGATTTGCCCGTATTGCACTTTCCCGACTGGGAAACCCTGCCCTACGACCTGTTCTCGCCGCACCAGGACATCATTTCCCAGCGCATCGCCAGCCTTTATCGGCTGCCGGAATTGAGCCATGGCGTGCTGGTGGTGCCGATCACGACCGCCCTGCATCGCCTCGCGCCGACCAAATTCCTGCTCGGCAGCAGCCTGGTGCTGGATATCGGCCAGAAGCTCGACGTCGAGCAAATGCGCACCCGGCTTGAAGCCACGGGTTATCGCTATGTCGATACGGTGTATGAACACGGTGAGTTCACCGTTCGCGGTTCGCTGATCGATCTGTTCCCGATGGGCAGCAAGCTGCCGTATCGCATCGATCTGTTCGACGACGAAATCGAAACCCTGCGCACCTTCGACCCGGAGAACCAGCGTTCGATCGACAAGGTTGATTCGGTCAAGCTGTTGCCGGCCAGGGAGTTCCCGCTACAGAAAGAAGCGGTCACCCGTTTCAAGGCGCGGTTCCGCGAGCGCTTCGATGTCGATTTCCGCCGCTGCCCGATTTTCCAGGACTTGAGCAGCGGGATTACGCCGGCCGGCATCGAGTACTACCTGCCGCTGTTCTTCGAAGAAACCTCGACGCTGTTCGACTACCTGCCCCAGGACACGCAAGTGTTTTCCCTGCCGGGCATCGAGCAGGCTGCGGAAAACTTCTGGAACGACGTGCGCAATCGCTATGAAGAACGCCGCGTCGACCCGTCCCGTCCTTTATTACCACCCGCCGAACTGTTCCTGCCGGTGGAAGACTGCTTCGCGCGCTTGAAGAACTGGCCGCGCGTGGTAGCCAGTCAACAGGATGTGGAAAGTGGTGGCGGTCGCGAGCGCTTCCCGGCTCGCGAGTTGCCGAACCTGGCCATCGAAGCCAAGGCCACCCAGCCGTTGGCGGCGTTGGCCGGATTCCTCGACGAGTTTCCCGGTCGCGTGCTGTTTACCGCCGAATCCGCAGGCCGTCGCGAAGTGCTGCTGGAGCTGCTGGAACGCCTGAAGCTGCGACCGAAAACCGTCGACAGCTGGCCGGACTTTGTCGCCGGCAAAGACCGCCTGGCGATCACCATCGCGCCGCTGGATGAAGGCCTGGTGCTGGACGATCCAGCCCTGGCCCTGGTTGCCGAAAGCCCGCTGTTCGGCCAGCGCGTGATGCAGCGCCGTCGCCGCGAAAAGCGCGCCGATGCCAACAACGATGCCGTCATCAAGAACCTCACCGAGCTGCGCGAAGGTGCGCCGGTGGTGCACATCGACCACGGTGTCGGTCGCTATCTGGGCCTGGCCACTCTGGAGATCGACAACCAGACCGCCGAATTCCTTGCCCTGGAATATGCCGAAGGCGCCAAGCTTTACGTGCCGGTGGCCAACCTGCATCTGATCGCCCGCTACACCGGCAGCGACGATGCCCTGGCCCCACTGCACCGCCTCGGTTCCGAGACCTGGCAGAAAGCCAAGCGCAAAGCCGCCGAACAGGTGCGCGACGTGGCCGCCGAGTTGCTCGACATCTACGCCCGCCGTGCCGCCCGTGAAGGCTATGCCTTTGCCGATCCGAAGGCCGACTACGCCACCTTCAGCGCCGGCTTCCCGTTCGAAGAAACCCCGGACCAGCAAACCACCATCGAGGCGGTGCGCGAAGACATGCTCGCGCCCAAGCCGATGGATCGCCTGGTGTGCGGCGACGTCGGCTTCGGCAAGACCGAAGTGGCGATGCGCGCCGCATTCATCGCGGTGCATGGCGGTCGCCAGGTGGCAATCCTGGTGCCAACCACCCTGCTCGCCCAACAGCACTACAACAGCTTCCGCGACCGCTTTGCCGACTGGCCGGTGACCGTGGAAGTAATGAGCCGCTTCAAGTCGGCCAAGGAAGTGAATGCGGCGGTTGCGGACCTGGCCGAAGGCAAGATCGACATCGTCATCGGCACGCACAAGCTGCTGCAGGACGACGTGAAGATCAAAAACCTTGGCCTGGTGATCATCGACGAGGAACACCGCTTCGGTGTGCGCCAGAAAGAACAGCTCAAGGCCCTGCGCAGCGAAGTCGACATCCTGACCCTGACCGCCACGCCGATTCCGCGCACGCTGAACATGGCGGTGTCGGGCATGCGCGACCTGTCGATCATCGCCACGCCACCGGCCCGCCGCCTGTCGGTGCGCACCTTCGTCATGGAGCAGAACAAGAGCACGGTCAAAGAGGCCTTGCTGCGTGAGCTGCTGCGTGGCGGCCAGGTCTATTACCTGCACAACGACGTGAAGACCATCGAGAAATGCGCCGCCGACCTGGCCGAACTGGTGCCGGAAGCACGGATCGGCATCGGCCACGGGCAGATGCGCGAACGCGAACTCGAACAGGTGATGAGCGATTTCTACCACAAGCGCTTCAATGTGCTGATCGCCTCGACCATCATCGAGACCGGCATCGACGTGCCGAGCGCCAACACCATCATCATCGAGCGTGCCGACAAGTTCGGCCTGGCACAGTTGCACCAGTTGCGCGGCCGGGTCGGACGCAGCCACCACCAGGCGTACGCCTACCTGCTGACGCCGCCACGCCAGCAAATCACCCCGGACGCGGAAAAGCGCCTGGAAGCGATCGCCAACACCCAGGACCTCGGCGCGGGCTTCGTGCTCGCCACCAACGACCTGGAAATCCGTGGCGCCGGCGAACTGCTCGGCGACGGCCAGAGCGGGCAGATCCAGGCCGTCGGCTTCACGCTGTACATGGAAATGCTCGAACGCGCGGTCAAATCGATCCGCAAGGGCGAGCAACCAAACCTCGATCAACCGCTTGGCGGCGGTCCGGAAGTCAACTTGAGGGTACCGGCATTGATCCCTGAAGACTACCTGCCGGATGTCCACGCCCGCCTGATTCTCTACAAGCGCATTGCCTCAGCCACCGATGAGGACGGCCTCAAGGATTTGCAGGTGGAGATGATCGATCGTTTCGGCCTGTTGCCGGAGCCGACCAAGAACCTGATCCGCATCACTGCATTGAAGCTGCAGGCCGAGCAGCTGGGCATCAAGAAAGTCGATGGCGGCCCGCAAGGCGGTCGCGTCGAGTTCGCTGCGCAGACACCGGTCGACCCGCTGACCCTGATCAAACTGATCCAGAGCCAGCCAAAACGCTACAAATTCGAAGGCGCCACGATGTTCAAGTTCATGGTTCCGATGGAGCGCCCGGAAGAGCGCTTTAATACTGTAGAGGCGCTGTTCGAGCGCCTCGTTCCGAAAACTGCTTGAAGGACGCCGCATGCGCCTGTTTCGCTCACTGACCCTGCTGACCCTGTTGATGCCAACGCTGGTCGCACCCACGGCATCTGCCGATGACCTGTATCAGGTCGAAATGATTCTGGTCCGGCAAAACGCCGTACCGGCGATTGTCAGCCGCGCCGCGCCGGAAGACTGGGCCGCTGGCGCCCAACCCGTCAGCCCCGACAGCCTGCGTACGCCAAGCCTCAATGGCGAGGTGGAAAAACTCACCAGCAGCGCCGACTACACGGTGTTGCTGCACAAGGCCTGGCAACAGACTCTCGGCGAAAACGCCAGCAAAGTGGCGATCAGCGACGGCAAGGAACAATATGGTCAGTTCCCGATCGAGGGCACACTGAACATGAAACTGGGACGCTTTACCGACGTCGACGCCGATTTCTGGGTCAATCAGATCGATGCCAATGGCATGGTGACCGCCAGCGAGCGCTTGAAACAGGAAAGCCACACCAAGAACGGCCAGTTGAACTTCCTCGACAACGGCCACCTCGGCCTGCTGATCAAGATCACTTCGCTGACCGCCCCCGCCCCCCGAGCAGCTCCCGAAGAAATTCCGGACTGATTCCCTATGTCCGCGACCCTGAGCAAACCCCTGGCACCATCCTGGGTCAGCCGATTCAAGGAACAGAGCCTGGAGCGTGGTCGCCGTTACGCGCTGGAGAATCGTGTCAGGATCGTAGAGGCCGGCGACGCAACCATCGTCGCCGCGTGCGAAGGCTCGGGCGGTAACGTTTACCGTCAGACCATTCGCCTGCGCGAGTCAGCCAAAGGCACGCTGCTGATGGTCGACGCCACCTGCTCCTGCCCGGTCCACAACAACTGCAAACATTGCGCAGCGGTGCTCCTGCAAGTACAGGAAACCCTCGACTACCCCGCTGCCGCCAAAGACGCCGAACTCCTGGAAAAACTCCAGGCAGTCCTGGAAAACCGTAGCCCGAAAGCCCCGCCGCAAGTGCTGGTGGACAACGTGCAACCGGTACCGCGCCTGTGGCTGGCCAGCATCGAGTTCAGCGCCTTCGAACCGCGCAACGGTCGAATGCAGCGTTACATCCAGCATCGTGCAGCACTATCCTTCAGCTATCTGGACGAATACGTTTCCGGACAGAAGAACACCGACATCCTGATTCGCCAGGAAACCCAGACACTGCGGATAAAACGCCAGCCGGACGTGGAACAGTCCTACCGGGAACAGTTGCGAATCCTCGGATTCAAAGTCGCCACCCGGCAAAGCAAGGCCTTGCCGGAAAGCGCCGGCGAGCTGTTCGAGATGGTCAATGACAGCGCCTGGCTGACCTTTACCCTCAATGAACTGCCGAAGTTGCGCACCCAGGGTTGGGAATTGCAGATCGACGAGGACTTCGGGTTCGACCTGACGGCGGTAGACGACTGGTACGCCACGGTCGAACAGGCTCCGGAGCGTGACTGGTTCGACCTGGAACTGGGGATCATCGTCAACGGCGAACGCCTGAGCCTGTTGCCGATCCTGCTCAACCTGATGCGCTCCCACACCGAAATCCTCAACCCGGAACGCCTCGCCCGACGCCGCGATGACGAGCTGATCCTGGTCAACATCCCCCATCGCCCGAACTCCGAGCACGGCCCGCTGCAGGTCGCCCTGCCCTTCGGCCGCTTGAAGCCGGTGCTGGCCACCCTCGGCGAGTTCTACCTGCAGGAGCCCGGCGACACCACGCTGCGCCTGAGCAAGGCCGATGCCACGCGCCTGAACCCGCTGGAGGACATGCCACTGCTCTGGGAGGGTGGCGAACAGATCCGCACCTTTGCCCAGCGCCTGCGGGACATCAAGGACCACACGGCCGCCGCCCCGGACGGCCTGAATGCGACGCTGCGTCCGTATCAGCTTGAGGGCTTGAGCTGGATGCAATCGCTGCGGCAGCTGGAAGTGGGTGGAATTCTCGCGGACGACATGGGCCTGGGCAAAACCCTGCAGACACTGGCCCACGTTCTGAGCGAGAAAAACGCCGGCCGTCTCGATCGGCCGTGCATGGTGGTGATGCCAACCAGCCTGATCCCCAACTGGCTCGACGAAGCGGCGCACTTTACGCCGCAGCTCAAGGTACTGGCGCTGTACGGCGCCGGCCGCAAAAAGCACTTCGACAGGCTGACTGACTACGATCTGATCCTGACCACCTATGCGCTGCTGCCCAAGGATGTCGAACGCCTGGCGGCGCAGCCCTTGCACATACTGGTGCTGGATGAAGCGCAATACATCAAGAACCCGACCAGCAAGGCCGCCCAGGCTGCCCGCGAGCTCAATGCCCGGCAGCGCCTGTGCCTGAGCGGCACACCGCTGGAAAACCATCTCGGTGAACTCTGGTCGCTGTTTCACTTCCTCTTGCCCGGCTGGCTGGGCGACGTCAAAAGCTTCAACCGCGATTACCGCGTGCCGATTGAAAAACGCACCAGCGAGGTCAGGCTCCAGCACCTCAACGGCCGGATCAAACCTTTCCTGCTGCGCCGCACCAAGGAACAGGTGGCCACCGAGTTGCCGCCGAAAACCGAGATCATCCACTGGGTCGAACTCAACGAGGCCCAGCGCGATGTGTACGAAACCATGCGCCTGGCCATGGACAAGAAAGTCCGCGACGAGATCACCCGCAAAGGCGTGGCCCGCAGCCAGATCATCATTCTTGAAGCCCTGCTCAAGCTACGTCAGGTGTGCTGTGACTTGCGCCTGGTCAACGAGGCGACCCTGCCAAGCCGTGGCAGCACATCGGGCAAGCTCGACAGCCTGATGGAAATGCTCGAGGAATTGTTCGAGGAAGGTCGGCGGATCCTGCTGTTCTCGCAGTTCACCTCGATGCTGTCACTGATCGAAGACGAACTGAACAAACGCGGCGTAGCCTACGCCCTGCTGACCGGCCAGACCCGCGACCGCCGCACACCGGTGAAGGAATTCCAGAGCGGCAAGCGTCAGATATTTCTGATCAGCCTGAAGGCCGGTGGCGTTGGCCTGAACCTGACCGAAGCGGACACGGTGATTCATTACGACCCGTGGTGGAACCCGGCGACGGAAAACCAGGCGACCGACCGCGCGTATCGCATTGGCCAGGAGAAGCCGGTATTCGTTTACAAACTGATTGCGCGCGGCACGGTGGAAGAAAAGATTCAGCACCTGCAAAAGGAAAAATCCGACCTCGCGGCCGGCGTGCTGGATGGGCGCAAGGCCGGGGACTGGAAACTGCAGAGCGATGATATCGAGGCGCTGTTTGCGCCGCTGCCGGAAAATCTCGGAAAACGTTGAGATTTTTGGCGCCTGAACCGGCCTCTTCGCGAGCAAGCCCGCTCCCACAGGTTTAATGGCGTTCGTAGAGTTTGTGTTCGACGCGGTCACTGTGGGAGCGGGCTTGCCCGCGAAGGGAGCAACTCGGTGCCAAGACTGACTCAGCCCTTGAGCACCCGCGCCAGCGTCGACTTCACCTTGCCCATACCGTCATGCAACGCCTGCTCGATCTCGGCCATGGTAATCACCGCCGTCGACTTGCCCGCCGCCGGATTCACCACCAGCGCCAGGCAGGCGTAATCCAGTTCCAGCTCCCGGGCCAGGGCCGCCTCCGGCATACCGGTCATGCCGACGATGTCGCAGCCATCGCGCTCCAGCCGGGCGATTTCAGCCACCGTCTCCAGGCGCGGCCCTTGAGTGCAGGCATACACGCCATGACTGCTGTAGCCCACACTTTCCGCCGCCAATGCCGCAATCAGTTGGTGGCGCAACGGTTCGCTGTAGGGGTAGCTGAAGTCGATATGGGTGACGTGCTCCAGGTCATCGGCAAAGTAGGTGTGCTCGCGACCACTGGTGTAGTCGATCAACTGATGCGGCACGCAGAAATGCCCGGTGCCCATGGCCGCATGGATGCCGCCCACGGCGTTGACTGCGAGAATGGCTTCGGCGCCAGCCTGCTTCAACGCCCAGAGGTTGGCGCGGTAGTTGACCTGATGCGGCGGAAAACGATGGGGATGACCGTGACGCGCGAGGAACAATACTTCCTTGCCGGCATACTCGCCGATCTGAACCTCGGCCGAAGGTGCGCCATAAGGCGTGTCCACTGCCAGTGACTGGCGAATGCTCAGGCCTTCGAGCTGAGTCAGGCCGGTACCACCGATAATCGCGTAAACCGTCATAACGAACAGTCCTTAATCAATCAATTGAGCTTCTTTGAGCGCGCCGACAGCGGCCAGCCAGCGCGGGTCCTGACGGTATTCGGTATTGGCGAACGACTGGCCGCGCATCCGCGCAATGCGCCAGGAAGGCTTGACCTTCAGGCGTTGCGCAGCACTCAGGGCCAGCTCGGCGGCAGCGCGATCGTTGCACACCAGGCCCATGTCGCAACCGGCCGTCAGCGCAGCCTCGATACGACTGGCGGCATCGCCGACCACGTGGGCGCCCGCCATGGACAGGTCGTCACTGAAGATCACGCCATCGAACTGCAACTCGCCGCGCAGGATGTCCTGCAACCAGCGGCGGGAGAAGCCGGCCGGCTGGGAATCGACTTGTGGATATATAACGTGGGCCGGCATGACCGCGGCCAGTTGCTTGCTCAATTTGGCAAACGGCACCAGGTCATTGGCGCGGATCTCGTCGAGGCTGCGTTCGTCGTTGGGAATCGCGACGTGGGAATCCGCCTCGGCCCAGCCATGACCAGGAAAATGCTTGCCGGTGGCCGCCATGCCTGCGCTGTTCATGCCGCGGATGAAAGCACCCGCGAGCAAGGCCGCGCGCTCGGGATCACCTTCGAACGAACGGGTGCCGACAACCGCGCTGCGCTGATAATCGAGGTCGAGCACCGGGGCGAAGCTCAGGTCCAGGCCAACGGCCAACACTTCGGTCGCCATGATCCAGCCGCACTGCTCGGCCAGGTATTCGGCGTTCGGGTTGTCGGCAATGGCGCGCATGGCGGGCAGGCGCACGAAACCCTGGCGCAGGCGCTGCACACGCCCCCCCTCTTGATCCACCGCCAGCAGCAGATCGGGGCGAATGGCGCGAATCGCCGCACTCAGCTCGCGCACTTGACGCGGATGCTCGATGTTGCGGGCAAAGATGATCAAGCCGCCCACTTCGGGCTGGCGCAACAATTGGCGATCTTCAGCCGTCAGCCAGGTACCGGCGACGTCCACCATCAACGAGCCTTGCAAGCCAGCAGTCATAAAAATTCCTTGATAACAGAAAACCCGGCCCACACGCATTCGCCGCCAGGGGCAAGGCCTGGCAGATTGGCGAGTTCGATGGGAAACGGGTTCAGAACGAGAGTCGGCATGGGCGGCTAGCTTAGCGGATGTCTGCTGCCGCGCCCACCCGTGTGCGGTTAAACCTTGGCAGCAACCGGTGTCGATTTGCTACGTGGCCGCAACTGGGCCGTGGCCATGGCCGTATCGGTCACCCCGGATTCGGCACGCATGCCGGCGGCCAAGAACGGCACCATCAGGCGCATGACCTGCTCGATCGAGGTATTCACGCCGAAGTCGGTTTCGGCAATCGCGCGCAAGGCCTTGATGCCGGACATGCTGAAGGCCGCCGCACCCAGCATGAAGTGCACGCGCCAGAACAGCTCGATGGGTGGAATACGCGGCGCCGCTTCGTTGACCAGCATCATGTAGCGGCGGAACACCTTGCCGTACATGTCTTCCAGATAACGACGCAAGTGCCCCTGGCTCTGACTGAACGCCAGCCCCAGCAAACGCATGAAGATAGACAGGTCGTTGCCGCTGCGCGGCTGTACCACCAGTGCCTGCTCGACGAGGATTTCCAGCAACTCTTCGAGTGTCGGCTTGATTTCAGGCTTGGCCTGACGCCGCTCCAGCTCTTTATCGAGGCTGATGCAAAACGGCCCGAGGAACCGCGAGAAAACCGCCTGGATCAACGCCTTCTTCGAACCGAAGTGATAGTTCACCGCCGCCAGGTTGACACCCGCCTTGCTGGTGATCAGACGCAACGAGGTTTCGGCGAAACCTTTTTCCGCGAACAACTGCTCGGCTGCATCAAGAATGCGTTCAACGGTTTCCGACTGGGCCATGGCTACTCCGCCTGACAAACACTTGTTTGAAACATACGTTTCAGCCTGTGCATTGTCAAGTCTGGCAGTTCGTTTCGGGAATGGTCGGTCAGACATTTAACCACACAACGGCAAAGCTTCAATCCACTGACTGTTTGACCGTCCGGCGGCGACTGAAAAATGGAGCATTGCCAAGACCGCCTTACTGTATATAATCCCAGTCACTGTATAAAAAAACAGAGCGATCGATATGCTAAAGCTGACGCCACGACAAGCAGAGATTCTGGCCTTCATCAAGCGCTGCCTGGAAGACAACGGGTATCCGCCCACCCGCGCGGAAATCGCTCAGGAACTGGGGTTCAAGTCACCCAATGCGGCGGAAGAACACCTCAAGGCACTGGCCCGCAAGGGTGCAATCGAGATGACGCCTGGCGCCTCCCGCGGCATTCGCATCCCCGGTTTCGAAGCCAAGGCCGACGATTCCACGCTGCCGATCATTGGCCGGGTCGCAGCCGGCGCCCCGATTCTTGCGCAGCAACACATTGAAGAGTCCTGCAACATCAATCCCTCCTTCTTCCATCCGCGCGCCGACTACCTGCTGCGCGTCCACGGGATGAGCATGAAGGATATCGGGATTTTCGACGGCGATCTGCTGGCGGTCCACACCACCCGCGAAGCCCGTAACGGCCAGATCGTGGTTGCGCGAATCGGCGACGAAGTGACCGTCAAGCGTTTCAAGCGTGACGGCAGCAAAGTCTGGCTGATCGCCGAGAACCCCGAGTTCGCCCCTATTGAAGTGAACCTTCAAGACCAGGAACTGGTGATCGAAGGCTTGAGTGTCGGCGTCATTCGCCGCTAAAGGAGGCACCATGCAGTTCCCACAGACATCACCACAGCAAACCCAACTGCCGTTGTTCGAAGCGTTCATGGCACAGCCATTGGCGCCGATCCTGAAAGACGCAGTCGAGTCCCCCTGGAGCGCCGAACCTGACGCTTTCAGCGAGCTGTCACTGCGTGGTGCAGCCGGGAACTGCCTGAGCCTCCTGGCGCCGATCCTCAGGGAATTGAGCCAGGACCAGGACGCACGCTGGCTGACACTGATCGCACCGCCAGCCAGCCTGACTCAAGCCTGGCTGCGAGATGCCGGTCTCAACCGCGAGCGCATTCTGCTACTGCAACCGCGAGGCACCCAGAGCGCCCAGCAATTGACCTGCGAAGCCCTGCGCCTGGGTCGCAGCCACACGGTGGTCAGCTGGATCAACCCGTTGAGCCCACAATCGCGGCAACAACTGATCAGCGCCGCCCGCACCGGGGACGCTCAGAGCCTGAATATTCGACTGGGTTAACGGACAGGCAAGACGCGCGCTTCACCGCGCAAGGCTTCTCCAGGGACAGAGAAGCCGATGAGTAACGACATCAAGAAAACCGACGGACGGGGATCAATGAAGTACCCGTGACCCCTCGTCCTTGTCGAATTCGCCTTCAACCAGGCGACCTGCCATCTGGACTCCCACGCTCAACATCGCCTTGGCGACTTCCACGTGTTGCCCTTGCAGGAACGCTTTGGCGTCCTCGGAGAAATCCAAAGTAACCAGAGAACCCTCGTCCTCGGCCCTGCGCAGCTCGATACGGCCGTCTGGTAACTCGACAATTTCTAGAAAGGACGTTGGCATAAAGGACTGTTCTCCACGAAAGGCGGGGATTATATAGGCATCGGCCAGGCTTCGCTCGGGATCTTGACCAGATGCCATCCCGAATCTGTTTCTGTCAGCACTCGTTCAGGCCTTCGCGAAAGCGGATCGCCAATGCTTTCAGGTTCTGACGCCAGCTCTCCAACTCCTCCCGACTCAGCTCTTGCGGTGCCTCCTCTTCATCCAGATTGACAGCCTGGATCAGTGGCTGGGTCACGTCCCCTTTCGGCTTGCGGGGCGCGCGCGGCGGCTGAAACAACGCAGCGTGGGCAGCCAACAACCTGGCCAGCCAGGTCTCCGGGTTATTGGCCAGCTCGACCAGCTCTGCCATTTCCGGAATGGCGATGGTGTCCAGCACCTCGCGAGTCAGCAACAACTCTGCACGGGGCGCATTGGCCTGTGGCAAGCGATAGAAACCGGCGATTTCGTGACACAAGCCCAGTAGCGCGCCGTACAGGTGAAACAGCGCGGATTCGCGTCCGGCCTGGATCAGCGCCAGCGAATTCATTGCCCGCCCTTCTTCAGTGCGGGCCAGTGCTTCGAGCGACAAGCCGGCGAAATAGATCTTCTGATTGGTGCGGGTATACAGTTCGTGGGCCATGACGGCAGCCTCCACAACGAAATAATTGCTTCATGCAGGTTGGACAGTGTCGTGGATCAGCCGATCCGACCGCAAGCCCCTAATTCCAGTCAGTTAAGCGGTAATGCGATCTGTAGCAGCTGCCGAGCCCGCGAGGCTGCGTTCGGCTGCATAGCAGTCGTG
>NZ_JBWKWD010000067.1:0-14725 GCF_059422045.1 Pseudomonas sp. GW821-FHT02A08 | reverse complement strand
TGACGTACCGCAATGACTGATTTTACGACTGCTTCGCAGCCGAACGCCGCCTCGCGGGCTCGGCAGCTGCTACAGATACCCTCTACCGGGACCCTTTTTCATTTGCCACGACTAGTTCAGTTGCAACGTCGAATTGAACTGGCTGATCGCATCCACCACATGCCGCGAACCCTGCTGGATTTCCAGGATCACCTCCCCTGCCTCGTTCGCCAACTCAACCCCGAGCCCGGTACGACTCAGACTCGATTGCATGCTCGACACCGCGCTCAGCGACAAGTCGTGGTTCTTGCGCACCACCTCGACGATCTCCAGCGTCGCCTGGCTGGTACGCGCCGCGAGGCTGCGCACTTCATCGGCCACTACCGCAAACCCGCGCCCGTGCTCACCGGCCCGCGCCGCTTCAATTGCCGCGTTGAGCGCCAGCAGGTTGGTCTGATCGGCAATGCCGCGGATGGTCTGCACGATGGTGCCGATGATGTCGGACTGTTTGCTCACGGCGTCAATGCTCAGTGCCGCCTCGTTCAAGTCCCGGGAAATGTCCTGGATGATCTGCACCGTCTGCTGCACCACCTCGGACCCCTTGCGTGCACAGACGTCGTTTTGCACCGAAGTGCTGTGGGCCGATTCTGCGGCGGTTTGCAGGGTGGTCATCTGGTGGGTGATGTCGCTGGCGAACTTGACCACTTTGTACAACCGCCCCTTGGCGTCGAACAACGGGTTGTAGGACGCTTCCAGGAATATCGTCTGACCCTGCTTGTTCCTGCGTTCGAAACGATGGGAGTGATATTCGCCGCGATTGAGCGAAGCCCAGAAATTGCGGTAACCCTGGGACTCGGCTTCGGCACGGTGGCAGAACAGGCTGTGATGCTGCCCTACCACTTCGTTTAGCGAGTACTGCATGGTTTTCAGGAAGTTCTCGTTGGCGCTGATGACCTTGCCTTCAGGCGTGAATTCGATCACGGCCATTGAGCGGCCGATCGCGGCGAGCCTGCTTTCGTTTTCGTGTTCCCTGTTGACCCGGGCAGTGATGTCGGTGGCCACCTTGATCACACTTTTCACCTGACGGTCGGGGCCCAGCACCGGCATGTAACTGGCTTCGAGCCAGATCTCCCGGCCACTTTTGTGCAAGCGCAAAAAGGTCCCGCTCAGCGGCTCGCCCCGCGCCAGGTCACGCCACAACCTGGTGTACTCGTCGCTGCGGTAATACTGTTCTTCACAAAAGACCCGGTGATGCTTGCCGCGCACGTCGTCGGCGCTGTAGCCCATGGCATTGCAAAAGTTTTCGTTGGCATCGATGACGATGCCGTCGGGGGTGAATTCAATCATCGCCATCGAACGACTGATCGCCGCCAACTTGGCGTTGGCCTCAGTCAGCGCACAGCTGAAGCGTTCGATTTCCAGCAGGTCAGCCTTGTGATGTAGGTTGAACATTGTTGTATCACCTTCAGCGCGGTTTTTTGATTGATGAAAGTTGCAGGTCTTTCACATCCACCACTACGTTCCATGGAACAGGCACACGCATCCCTCCAAAAAGAAGGACTCGTCAGGTGATAAATGATGATCAATCGGAGGGTCCTAAATTGGCACTCTCATCAAGACATCCTTCTCTTGATAGCCCGCATGCGGACCAGCCCTAACAGATTCGAATCAAAGTCCATTTAGCGCACGGCTCCCTGTCATCAAGTGTCGGCGCCTTCGATTGCGCACTCTTTCGCCAAGACTTCGACCACCCCATCACGGTCGACATAGTTAGTTACAGCTGATCATAGACAGCAACCTTGGGTTTGCAAGGCCACTAGTATGCCAGCATTGAGGACAAAATCGATTCAGCGGCTGGCGGTGAAAGCGGCGTTGGCTGCCGAATTGGCGTAAGACTGTAGACCATTCGCGAGCAAGCCCGCTCCCACAGGGGATCTTTGTTGACCACAGGATTTGTGGACACAACAGACCCAATGTGGGAGCGGGCTTGCTCCGGGCGGCGTTCCGACGAAGACGGCAGTTCACCCACCGCAGAAACTTCAGACAGTACTACAAGCTCGCACTCACCTTGCTAGCCACCTCCCCCGGCACCCAGCCCTTCCAGACCTGCGGCTGATCACGCAAAAACGCTTCGGCGACTTCCCGGGGTTTTTGCCGTTTTTCGCTCATCTGGCCCAAGGTCTGGTTCAGCAAATCAATCGGCAAATCAACTTTTTCGAAGAACGTCACCAGCTCCGGATATTGCACCTTGAACGGTGCCGACACGCCGATAGCCAGGCTGGCAGGCATCGAGCGCGTGCCTTTGGGGTTTGGATTGTTGACGTCGGCCAGAGTTTTCCAGGCTTCGGCGTCGAACGGCGGCTCGTCGAGTTTCACCAGTTTGAAGCGCCCCAGCAGTGGCGTCGGCGACCAGTAGTAGAACAGCACCGGTTTGCCACGGCGGATCGACGACGCCACCTCTGCATCCAGCGCCGCGCCGGAACCGGTGCGGAAATTGACGAAGCTTTCGGTCAGGTCGTAGGCCTTGAGTTTCTGGCTGTTGACGATCTCCGAGGTCCAGCCGGTCGGGCTGTTGAGGAAGCGTCCGCGGCTCGGGTCTTCAGGGTCGCGGAACACGTCCTTGTATTTCGCCAGGTCAGCAACGGATTTCAATTCAGGAGCCAAGGGCTTGATGCCGCGCTCGGGGTCGCCCTTGATCACGTACTCCGGCACCCACCAACCTTCAGTGGCGCCTTTGACCGTATCGCCGAGGCCGAACACCTTACCCTCCGCCGCCGCCTTGACCCAGGCAGGGCTGCGTCCGGCCCACTCTTCACCGATGACCTGGATATCGTTTTTTGCCAACGCTGCTTCAAGGCTGACGGTGCTGCCCGGTAGCGTGTCGGTCGGGTAGCCGTAACCTTTTTCAACGATCAGGCGCAGGATTTCGGTGATGAGGCTGCCGCTTTCCCAAGTGATGTCGCCAAAGTGGATAGGTGCCGCTTTTTCCGTGGCCAATGCCGGGTGGGACAACAGGCTCAGGGCTAGTAGCGAACTGCCGAGCAGGGTTTTGATCGATCTCATGCGGACCTCTTGTTCTGGAGGGGACGGTTCAGGGATTGGTTGGCGCTGTGCCGGTCGCACAGGGCCTGGGAACGGGCCATGTAGTCGCTGACTGAACGCAGGGAGATGCCCAGCGCAGCGGCAATTTGCGGATAAGTCAGGCCGTCGATCCGCGACAGCAGGAAGGTCGAGCGGACTTTGCCGGGCAACCGCTGAAGACTGCGCTCCACACAGGTCAGGGTCTGGGACAACTGCGCCAGTGCCTCCGGCGATTGGGCGTGGATCGGCTCGACCTGTTGCAGTTGCTGAAGGTACTGGCGCTCCAGGTCACCCCGACGCCAACGCTGATAGAGCAGGCGCCGGGCGATGGTGGTGAGCAAGGCACGGGGTTCACGGATAGCCGTCAGGCCTGGGGCCTGGAGCAGTTGCACGAAGGTTTCGCCGGCAATGTCTTCGACAGTGGAGGCATCTTTCAGGGACTGACGCAGGCGTGTGCAGAGCCAGTGGTAGTGGGCGCGGAACAATCCGTCCACGTATTTGCGATGAAGAATATCGGCGCCGGACATAGGGGCTCCTGGGTTAGGGGTCGCTGAATGTCCGGTGGTCCGGTGAGGCGAATCCTAGCAAGGAGCCTTATTCATTAATAATACTTAAAACTTATTTTTATATTCTTATAAAGAATTAAAGATCACTTGCGCCTGACAGTCCGTCATCGCGGGCAAGCCCGCTCCCACAGGGTTTCGGTGTACCTGTGGGAGCGTGGCTTGCCCGCGAAAAATGGACCTGTCGACCCAACATTTGCGCCCTATCGCAAATCTCCATACCCCAGCATCTCGGCCTCACGCTGGTAGTCGAGCACAACCTGATAGTCGCTTTCGCTAGCCGGCAGCACCTCTGGCAACCCGAGGATTTCGGCGACGTCAGGCAATTCGCGCAACGCCTGATTCATCGCCTGTAATAGCCCTTCAGCCTGCTGATCGCTGACGGTGGCTGCCGTGATGTAGGGCAACGTCGGACTCAATGCACTGCGAGCTATCACGCGCAAACCGGCCACTTCCTCTGCGGCATGGCGCGCCAGATAGGCAAAGGTCACGCTGTCGATGGCCGTCAGATCAGCAAGGCCTTCGCGCAGCCAGCGCAGGCTTTCTCGATGGCTACCGCTGATTCCGACCTGCGCAAAAAACTGCCCGTCACGTTGCAATGGTGCCAACCGATGGCGCAGCAAATTCATGCCGCTGTTGGAGTCATGGCCATTGATCACCCCTCGGCTGTGGCGAAAATCCGCCAAGGTCTGTCGCCGATCATCGACGCGGCCCAGGATCAGGCTGCAGTGATCGCCGCCACTGCTGTCCGGCAGCTCGTAACGCGGCCGCCCCAGCACCCTAACCTTGCCGCGCAAGGCTGTCATCAGCGGATAACCGCAGGTTTGGGTGAGCAGCAAATGCGGCGACAACCAAATATCCATCAGTGACAGGCCTTCGGCATCGCCGCGGGTTTCGCCCAGATACTCGAGGATTCGCGCCAGCCAGCGTTCGTTGGCCTGATGAATGGGTTCGGGGGCGGTGTACATCAGCAATTCGGCGATGTGTTGGGTCATCGAAATAGTCCCGTGTAACGAAAATCCCCTGTGGGAGCGGGCTTGCTCGCGAAGGCGTCGTCTCTGCCAACATCAATGTTGAATGACACACCGCATTCGCGAGC
This sequence comes from Pseudomonas sp. GW821-FHT02A08, assembly GCF_059422045.1. NCBI lineage: Bacteria > Pseudomonadati > Pseudomonadota > Gammaproteobacteria > Pseudomonadales > Pseudomonadaceae > Pseudomonas > Pseudomonas sp. GW821-FHT02A08. Next base: position 10,003 of record NZ_JBWKWD010000067.1, on the reverse strand, counting down.
AAGCCCGCTCCCACAGGATTTGGAGGTGAACTATGCATCAGTGAAACGGATGCCTCGGGCTGTCGATGGCCTTCACTCCATGTTCACGCCACAGCTGCCCATAACCCTGCACCAGGAATCCACCGCTACGCGCCAGCCATTGCTCGCGGCGGGTCTGATAGGCGCGGGGCAAGTCGTACCAGGGCACCCCCGGCAACTCATGATGCACCAGATGAAAATTGAGGTTCAGGAACAGCCAGCGCCACGGCCAGGCCGCTTCATTGAGCACGGTACGCTGCTCCGGCGCCGCATGAGGTCGATGTTCATAGTAGGAGCGAATCATGGCGATCGACAGCGCCGGCACACTGATCAAAAACAGGTAATGCCAAACCGGCAATACACTGAAGCTTGCGATAAACAGCAACATCAACCCAGTCATCAAGCCGTGACTCAACCACATCAGCCAAGCCTGTCGTTCACCTGTTCTCAGGCGTTGCAGCTCTTCACGGGCCAATGCCAGCAAGGCCAGCGGTGCCCCCAGGGTAAAGCGACCGAGCACGGTTTTGTTCAGCCAGTGCAGGCTACGCACCAGCGCCGAGCTGTCCTGCCATTGCCCCGCGCTCAGGTAACGGCTTTCCGGATCGCGACCGGGGATGGTCAGGTCCTCGTCGCGGTGATGCAGCAAATGGCTATCGCGGTACAAGGTGTACGGATACCAGACGGCAAACGGCGCGTAGCCCAGGATTTTGTTCAGGGTTGGCCAGCGCGTGGGATGACCGTGCAGCAGTTCGTGTTGCACGGATAACCACAGCACCAACAATGGAATCAGCAACAGCGTGCTCCACCACAAACCCAGTCGATGGCTGGCCAACACGATGCCAAACCAGCCGCCATACACACCGATCAGCAGCAACCAGGTCGGCCATTCGGTGCGCGCGGTGAAGCGTCGGCGCAGGGTTTCGATTTCTTGTTGGTGGGCGCTATCAAAGTAATGGGGCATGGCGTTGCTCAGATCGGGGACCAGTCCCCTTCTGTGCAATGACCTTGGGAAATCTTGCAGATTATTTTCAGGAGGATCGCTCCCATGTTGCATGGGAGCGACCAATCAACGCTGGATCAGTGACCGAACACGCCGACCTTCTTGGCCTTCTTGTCCGCGCGCTTTTCAATGGCGGTTTTCACTGGTTTCTTTTTCGCCGCTTTCTTTGAATCCATACCTTTGGACATGACGCGTACTCCTCTCATGGGGATGTGAGATCAGGTATACACCTATCCCGGCGCGCGTGTTCTTTTATAATCGCCCGCTTGCACACCGACAGTCCGAGACCATGCCCGATACCCAATACGCCCTGCTCGACGAACCGTTATGGCCATTGATGAACAAATTCTACCGCGCTCACCAATCGTCGATGAAAGCCGTGCGCGAGGCACAGCTGTGGGTGGCCCGGCGCGACCAGATTGTTGCCGCGCTGTGTTTGCGCCCGGTGTCCGGCGGGCATTGGCTGACCGGGTTGTTTGTCGACCCTGGGTGTCGCGAACAAGGGATTGCCGCCGGGTTGATCGCGGCCGCGGTGAAGGATTGCCAACTGCCGGTGTGGTTGTTCTGTCATCCGGACTTGCGAGGGTTTTATGAGCGACGCGGGTTTACGTTCGATCCGCCGATGCCTTACGCGATGGTTGAACGGTTGAGCCGTTATGCGCGCAGCAAGCCGATGATTGCGATGGGGCTGGCGCCAGGCCAACTGGCTCAATAAAACCTGATGGAGATCCAATGTGGGAGCGGGCTTGCTCGCGAAGGCGGTTTAACAGTCAAAACTGATGGAGACTGACACACCGCTTTCGCGAGCAAGTCGAATCGTCGCACCGCCGCTCCCACAGGGTTTTGCGGTGGCTTTAGTCGTCGGCGTTGGGATCCAGATCCGGGAACATCACCTCGGTGAAGCCGAACTTGCTGAAGTCGGTAATGCGCGACGGGTACAGGCGGCCGATCAGGTGATCACACTCATGCTGCACCACCCGCGCATGAAACCCCGAAGCAAAACGCACGATGGGTTCACCCTTGGGGTCGACGCCTTCGTAGTGAATCTGCTGGTAACGCTGCACCGCGCCACGCAGGCCAGGCACGGACAAACAGCCTTCGAAGCCCTCTTCCAGGATCGGGCTCAGCGGCGTAATCAACGGGTTGATCAGGATCGTCTGCGGCACAGCCTCGGCATCCGGATAACGCTCGCTGTGCTCGAAGCCGAAGATCACCAATTGCAGGTCGACGCCGATCTGCGGAGCGGCCAGGCCAACGCCCCCCACGCTTTCCATGGTCTGGAACATGTCATCGATCAGTTGCCACAGTTCGGGGCTGTCGAACATCTCGGCCGGCACGGGCGGGGCAATGCGCAGCAGGCGCTCATCGCCCATTTTCAGAATTTCACGAATCATGATCAGGTTTCATCAATGGTCGGTTTGTGTGAGTGATCGCGGCCCAACCCCGACACGTGGTGCTTTTCCTCATGGACGGGACCATGCTCGCCAGCCACTTTTTCACCAGGGTCCTTGCCCTCTCGTGACATGTGCTCGATCACGGCATTCATTTCCGCGCCCAGCAGCAGCACCGCGGCGGAAATGTAGAAGTACAGCAACAGCACGATGATCGCACCGATACTGCCATACATGGCGTTGTAGTTGGCGAACTCCTTGACGTACAAACCGAAGCCCAGGGAGGCGATGATCCACACGACCACCGCCAGCACCGAGCCTGGGGTGATGAAGCGAAACTCCTGTTTGACGTCGGGCATGACGTAGTAGATCAACGCCACCGCGACCATCATCAGAATCACGATCACCGGCCAGCGCGCGATGGTCCAGAGGGTGACGATAAAGTACTCAAGGCCGACTTGCGCAGCGATCCACTCCATCACCTGCGGCCCGAGCACCATCAGTGCCGCGGCGATCAGCAGCATGCCGGCAATGCCAACGGTGTAGATGATCGACAACGGAAAGCGTTTCCACAATGGGCGCCCTTCTACCACGTCGTAGGCGGCGTTCATCGCGCTCATCATCAGCCGCACGCCGGCGGAGGCGGTATACAGCGCAATCACGATACCCACTGACAGCAGCCCCCCCTTGGACTGCTGAAGCTGGTCGATCACCGGGTTCACCTGTTCCAGCGCCTGGGGCGGCAATACGAGTTCCGATTGCAGGCGCAGCCAGGAGAAGAAGTCGGGCAGATGCAGGAAGCCGATCAGGGCAATCAGGAACAGGATGAACGGAAACAGCGAAAACAGCATTTGATAGGCCAGCGCCGAGGCATAGGTCGACATCTCGTCGGCGATGAACTCGGTGACCGTGCGCATCATCACACGGTGCAGGGGCAAGCCTCTCATGTCCGGAAAAATCATTCGCGTCTCCATTCGCCGCATACGGATTTGGGTTGAAGTCGTGGCGACTCAGGGGCTGTTTTCTTTCATCAAGGTAGCCCAGTTGGCGACTTTGAAACAAATTCAACGTGCAAGTTCAGGCTGACACAAAAACGGCCATCTGAAGATGCCCGCATCTTCTTTTCATTAAAGACATTTCAATTCAGGAAAGCCGATACACAAGGTTGACCGAGGGCTTTTGCAGGGTGTTTCATTTATTTCACCACGACATTTCATCGTTCAGTGCAGGTTGCGCTTTATGTTTGCGGGCCAACCCCTGAGAATGCGCAACACATTCAGGCCTTGGCGCTGAAGATCCAATCCCGTAGGAACGTTATGAAACTCGATAAAAAGCAGGCCATTGCCCGCAGAAACCAGGAACTCGGCGGTGCTGTGCTTGGCGTCAACAACTGCCACTTCGCCGAACTGAACCGTAACCGCAACATCTGGTGGTTCGACCTCCCGGTGACGCGCCTTGCAATCGGTCAGTACGAGTGGATTCACCTGCTGATGCACACGCCGGACACCGATGAGTTGTTGCACCTGAAAGTGCCGACTGTGTTCCTGCGCGAGAAGCTCGAAGGCCTGGTGGTGCGCAATGAAGGCAAGCGCAAGGCGGCATTGAGCCTGGAACTGAGCGCCGACAAGGACTCCTTCCTGCAGGACATGCGTCCGGCGGGCACCAACGTCAACTTCGCGCCGTTTCGCCTGTAGGAGCGAGCTTGCTCCGGGCGGCGTTCCGACGATGGATTCAAGAGCGCTGCGTTTAACCAGTAAACACGCGTTATCGTTAACGACCATCGCGAGCAAGCTCGCTCCCACATTTGATCGCATTCCTCCTGGAGGAACCCGGTTAAATGTGGGAGCGGGCTTGCTCGCGAAAGCGGTCTGACAGGCACCACCGAGCATTCAGACAAACAAAAAAAGCCCCGCATCTGCGGGGCTTTTTGCTGATTACGCGGTGGCTTTCTTCGCGTTGATCTTCTTCAACTCTTCATCGCGCAATTCACGACGCAGGATCTTGCCGACGTTGGTGGTCGGCAGTGCATCGCGGAACTCCACGGAACGCGGAACCTTGTAGCCGGTGACGTTGGCGCGCATATGCTCCATCACCTGTTCCTTGGTCAGGGTCACGCCCGGCTTGGCGACGATGAAAATCTTGATCGCCTCGCCCGACTTCTCGTCCGGTACACCGATGGCCGCGCATTGCAGCACGCCCGGCAGGGTAGCCAGCACGTCTTCGAGTTCGTTCGGGTACACGTTGAAACCGGAGACCAGGATCATGTCTTTCTTGCGATCGACAATGCGCATGTAGCCATCTGGCTGGATCAGCGCGATGTCACCGGTCTTCAACCAGCCTTCGCTGTCGAGGATTTCATCCGTGGCTTCCAGGCGTTGCCAGTAACCCTTCATGACTTGCGGGCCCTTCACGCACAGTTCGCCGATTTCGCCCATCGGCTGTTCGACACCGGCATCGTTGATCACTTTGCACAGGGTCGATGGCACCGGAATGCCGATGGTACCGACCTGGATATTCTGGATCGGGTTGACCGTCGCCACCGGGCTGGTTTCGGTCATGCCGTAACCTTCGCAGATTGCGCAACCGGTCACCGCTTTCCAGCGTTCGGCCGCGGCCAGTTGCAGGGCCATGCCGCCCGACAAGGTGACTTTCAGCGCGGAGAAATCCAGTTTGCGGAAGCCTTCGTTGTTGCACAGCGCCACGAACAGAGTATTCAAACCGACAAAGCCGCTGAACTTCCACTTCGACAGTTCCTTGACCATCGCCGGCAGGTCACGCGGGTTACTGATCAGGATGTTGTGGTTGCCGATCAGCATCATCGCCATGCAATGAAAGGTGAAGGCATAGATGTGGTACAGCGGCAGCGGGGTGATCAGGATCTCGCAACCCTCATTGAGGTTGGAACCCATCAGCGCCTTGCACTGCAGCATGTTCGCCACCAGGTTGCGGTGGGTCAGCATCGCGCCCTTGGCCACGCCGGTGGTGCCACCGGTGTATTGCAGCACTGCAACATCACCGCTGGCCGGACTGGCTTCCGCCACTGGCTGGCCCATGCCTTTGCTCAGCACGTCATTGAACTTGACGGCTTTTGGCAAGTGATAGGCCGGCACCATCTTCTTCACGTACTTGATGACGCTGTTGATCAGCAGGCGCTTGAGCGGCGGCAGCAGGTCGGCGACTTCGGTGACGATCACGTGCTTGACGCCGGTTTTCGGTACCACGGTTTCCGCCAGGTGAGCCATGTTGGCCAGGCAGACCAGGGCCTTGGCACCGGAGTCGTTGAATTGGTGTTCCATTTCCCGCGCGGTGTAGAGCGGGTTGGTGTTGACCACGATCAGCCCGGCGCGGATTGCACCGAAGACGGCTACCGGGTACTGCAACACGTTGGGCAGTTGCACGGCGATTCGATCGCCCGGCTGCAAATCGGTATGCTGTTGCAGGTAAGCGGCAAACGCACCGGACAATTCGTACAGTTCACCGTAGGTGAGTGTCTTGCCCAGGTTGCTGAATGCCGGCTTGTTGGCGAAGCGTTGGCAGGATTGCTTCAACACTGCCTGAATATTCGGATACTCGTCTGGATTGATGTCGGCAGCAATTCCAGCTGGGTACTTATCCTTCCAAAAGTCTTCGATCATGGAAGCCCACTCCTCAGCAACGCGAATTCAGCACCGCATTTGATGCGATTATTATTGGTGTTTGGTCATTGGTGAATCTGGCTGATAGAAGGCCGAGAAGTCACAAAGCGCGCCGAGAGTAGCAGCTTTGCCAAGGGTCGACCAGAGCCAAAAACGGCCTCTACGGTCACAATTGTGACTCAAGACTTGCAAGCAGTCATTTTAGAGCAAAAAACCTATAACGTCCTGAAAGCCACGGAATTCGGGGCTCTAGCGTACGCCGAAAAGCATCGCGGGCAAGCCCGCTCCCACAAGGCTCGCGTCGTACACAATGTGTGTGCACAACAGTGAACCTGTGGGAGCGTGGCTTGCCCGCGATCCGCGCGAAGCGCGGCCATTCACCCATCAGGCAATATCACGCAACTCCCGCCGCAGGATCTTGCCCACCGGCGTCATCGGCAGCGACTCACGCAGCACGATGTGCTTCGGTACTTTGTACGCCGTGAAGTTCTCCTTGCAGTAAGCCTTCAGCTCTTCAAGGCTGACCCCTGCTTCACGGGCCACCACGAACAGCTTCACCGCCTCCCCCGACCGCTCGTCGGGCACACCGATGACCGCACAGTTGGCGACGTTCGGGTGAGCCATCACGACGTCTTCGATCTCGTTCGGGTACACGTTGAAGCCCGAGACAATGATCATGTCCTTCTTGCGGTCAACGATACGCACGAAACCGTCCGGGTCGATCACCGCAATATCACCGGACTTGAACCAGCCCTCGGCATCCAGCACCTCGGCCGTGGCCTCGGGTTTCTGCCAGTAGCCCTTCATGATTTGCGGGCCCTTGATGCACAACTCGCCGCGCTCGCCCAAAGGTTGCTCGACGCCGTCATCGCTGATGACTTTCAGCGTGGTGCCCGGCACCGGCAAGCCGACCGTGCCGATCCGCGACTGGTCGCCATAGGGGTTGGTGCAGGCCACCGGCGAAGTTTCGGTCAGGCCGTAACCTTCGGTGATGCGACAACCGGTCAGTTGCTCCCAACGCTCGGCGGTGGCCTTGACCAGCGCAGTGCCGCCGGAGTTGGTGAGCTTGAGGCTGGAGAAGTCCAGGGTCTTGAAGTCCGGGTGATCCATCAGCGCGACGAACAGCGTGTTGAGCCCCAGCAACGCCGAGAACCGCCAGTTCTTCAGCTCCTTGATGAAGCCGGCGATGTCCCGTGGATTGGTGATCAGCACGTTGTGGTTGCCCGTCACCATCATGCACATGCAATTCGCGGTGAAGGCATAGATGTGGTACAGCGGCAGCGGCGCGATCATCACCTCCTGGCCTTCGCGCAACAACGGCTGGCCGTCACTTCCATGCTGACTGAGACAAGCCCGCGCTTGCTGCATGTTCGCCACCAGGTTGCCGTGGGTCAGCATCGCGCCCTTGGCCAGGCCCGTGGTGCCGCCGGTGTATTGCAGTACGGCGATGTCGTCGAGGCCGACCTTCAGCGGCTTGATACCCAGGCCACGGCCCATGCGCAGTGCGCTCTTGAAGGAAACGGCCTGGGGCAAGGAATAGTCCGGGACCATCTTCTTGACCTTGCTCACCACAGTGTTGACCAGCCAGCCCTTGGCGGTGGGCATCAGGTCGCCCATCTTCGCTTCGATCAGGTACTGGATATCGGTGTCGGGGAGTACTTCCTGGACTTTCTGGCCGAACATGTTCAGGTACACCAGCGCCCGGGCACCGGAGTCCTTGAACTGGTGGCGCATTTCCCGCGCGGTGTACAGCGGGTTGGTGTTGACCACGATCAACCCGGCGCGCAAGGCGCCGAACACGGCAATGGGGTAATGCAGGACGTTGGGCATCTGCACCGCGATGCGGTCACCGGGCACCAGGTCGGTGTGGGCTTGCAGGTAGCCGGCGAAGGCAGCGCTCTGGCGCTCCAGTTCGGCGTAAGTCAGGGTCACGCCCATGTTGCTGAACGCAGGGCGGTCAGCAAACTTCTTGCAGGAACGCTCGAACACCTCGATTACCGACTTGTAGGTTCCCAGATCGATGTCCAGGGGTACGCCGGCCGGGCGTTTGTCATTCCAGAAATCAGGTTGCATTGTTTTTGTCCTCTTTACCTGAATCTATCCGGGGCCACTTTTCTGTCACTTTTCAAAAAAAATGCAAAAAGCGGAGCTTCACGGACACTAGCAGTTATGACGTAGCAGGCAAATATGCCCACGGCCGTCATTGACCGTATGAATCTTCTCGCCGTGGCGTAGGCTGATCAGACGCCCAGCCAAGGATGCGCTATAAACTGCAACGAGCTGTTTCAGACCAAGCAGCCTCATGCAAAGGAACCGCCATGATCCATGACACTTTCTGGCTGACCACGAGCGACCACAGCCGCCTCTTCGTCAACCAGTGGCTTCCCGACGGCAGCCTCAAGGCAATGATTCTGCTGGCCCACGGCATGGCCGAACACAGCGGCCGCTATGGCCCCCTGGCGCAAAAGCTCTGTGACCAGGGCTATGGCGTGTGCGCGCCGGACCTGCGTGGACATGGCAAAACTGCCGAAAACGGGACACTCGGGCATTTCGCCGATGACGATGGCTGGTGCAAGGTCGTGAGCGACCTGGCCAGCCTCAACCAGCACATCGGCCAGCAGCACTCTGGCATCCCGATCGTGCTGCTTGGTCACAGCATGGGCAGTTATATCGCCCAGGCCTATCTGCTGCACCACAGTGCCAGCCTGCACGGGGCAATCCTCAGCGGCTCGAACTTCCAGCCCGTGGCGCTTTATCGCGCGGCGCGGCAAATCGCCCGCTTCGAACGCCTGCGCCAGGGCCGCAAAGGACGCAGCGCATTAATCGAATGGCTGTCGTTCGGCTCGTTCAACAACAAATTCAAACCGGCACGCACCCCATTCGACTGGCTCAGCCGTGATCCGGCTCAGGTCGATCTGTACGTCAACGACCCGCTTTGCGGTTTTCGTTGCACCAATCAACTGTGGATCGATTTGCTCGGCGGCTTGCAGCAAATCAGCAAAGCGTCCAATCTCGCCCAGATCGACCCGGGCCTGCCGCTGCTGGTGATTGGCGGCGAATGTGATCCGGTGAGCGAAGGCAAACGTCTCAAGAATCTGGCCGACGCGCTGCGAGCGGCCGGCAACCAGCACCTGCAACTGACCGTTTACCCGCAGGCGCGGCACGAACTGTTCAATGAGAGCAACCGCGATGAAATCATCGCCGATGTGCTGAACTGGATCGCACAGGCCTTGAGCGCTCCTCGGCCGCACCGGTCCGAATAGTTTTTTTGTGAATTTTTTAATTCGTCACAGGAATTGAGACAGATGACCCAGGTTACCAACACCCCTTACGAAGCCCTCGAAGTCGGCCAGACCGCCAGTTTCAGCAAGACGGTCGAAGAGCGCGACATCCAGTTGTTCGCTGCGATGTCCGGCGACCACAACCCGGTACACCTGGATGCCGAATACGCCGCCAGCACCATGTTCAAGGAGCGCATCGCCCACGGCATGTTCAGCGGCGCGTTGATCAGCGCGGCGGTCGCCTGCGAATTGCCTGGCCCGGGGACCATCTACATCGGCCAGCAAATGAGCTTTCAGAAACCGGTGAAGATCGGCGATACCCTGACCGTGCGCCTGGAAATACTGGAAAAACTGCCGAAGTTTCGCGTGCGCATCGCCACTCGCGTGTTCAACCAGCGCGATGAACTGGTGGTGGATGGCGAGGCGGAAATCCTCGCGCCACGCAAGCAACAGAGCGTGACCTTGACCACGCTGCCCGCGATCAGCATCGGCTAACCCTCTGTGGCAAGGGGGCTCGCCCCCTCGCCACCGTCCTCGCAGCACCTCAACTACTGCAGTCTCTTGCAATTCCTGTTCGCATAAAAAACGCCAGGCTAGCTGGCTAATGCCGATCAGTTAAGCCACAACGCAATCTGTAGCAGCTGGCGTAGCCTGCGTCCGGCTGCGCAGCAGTCGTAA
>NZ_JBWKWD010000066.1:0-15539 GCF_059422045.1 Pseudomonas sp. GW821-FHT02A08 | reverse complement strand
GGCGAAGCCTGCGTTCGGCCGCGCAGCGGTCGTGAAGTCAGAACTCGCGGTGTGTCAGGCAGGCCATGCAAGCCGGGTTGACGACCGCTGCACGGCCGAACGCAGGCTTCGCCAGCTGCTACGGATCGCGTTGCAACGTGGTTGCGCGGGGGAAATCCATGGCGCCTTGGGCCTTTCCTCGACACCCGATAGAAAACGCGCTTTGTAGCAGCTGGCGAAGCCTGCGTCCGGCCGCGCAGCGGTCGTGAATTCAGAACTCGCGGTGTGTCAGGCAGGCCATGCAACTACGGATCGCGTGGATCCAGGGCGATGTGAGTCATGCCGAGGAACGGACTGGCTTCGATGTAACGCATGGCCGACTTCATGTCCTTCCAGCCCACATAGCTCATCAGCGACTTCAGATCCCAGCCACTTTGATGCGCCCAGGTGGCAAAACCGCGACGCAAGGAGTGACTGGTGTAAAGCTCGCCCGCGATACCTGCTCGCGCCAACGCCTGACGCAATAACGGAATCACGCTGTTGGCGTGCAATCCCTCCTCGCCCACATGCCCCCAGCGGTCAATGCCACGGAACACTGGCCCCCGTACCAGTGCCGCCTCGGTAATCCAGTCGATGTAAGCCTGCACCGGACACAAGCGTTGCAAGGCCGGTGTCTGATACGTCTTGCCGAGGTTGTCGCGATCACTCTTGCTGCGCGGCAGATAAAGACTGATGCCGGAACCGGCACTGGCCTGCACGTGCTCCACCTGAAGCCGGCACAACTCATCACTGCGAAAGCCGCGCCAGAAGCCCAGCAGGATCAAGGCCATATCGCGCCTGGCCCGCAGTAACCCCGGTCGGTCGCCTTTAGCCCTGGCGGTCTGCACTTCTTGCTCCAGGCAACTGACCACCTGCTCCAGATGCTGAAGCTGCAAAGGTTCGGCTTGTTTCTCCTGGGCCGGGTGCAGCGCGCGAATGCCCTTGAACACCTTGCGCACCACCGGCGCCTTGGTGGGATCGGCAAAACCCTGGCTGTTGTGCCACTGCGCCAATGCCGACAAGCGCAGTTTCAGCGTATTGATCGACAACACCCCGGCATGGGCCACCAGGTAGCGCGCCACACTGTCGCCGGTGGCCGGCAGAAAACCGCCCCACGTCACTTCGAAGTGTTCGATGGCTGCCCGATAGCTGCGACGGGTGTTGTCGCGCGTCGCGGCTTGCAGGTAACGATCCAGCTCAGTCATGGGGTCAACTCTTGAATTCATACCGCTTTGACGGGTCAAACACCGGTACCGGGTGTATCACACGGGGTAATACCAGTATATCCCGTGTCAGCTACATTCAACATTTAACTTTATTGAATGAATGGTACAATGTGTATTTACGTGGTACGTACCACATCATCAAAACCCGGGAGATCTCATGGCACGCGGCGGTGTAAATAAAGCGGTGGTTCAAGCCGCTCGGTTGGCGATCCTCGCCCGCGGCGAAAACCCCAGCATCGATGCCGTACGCATCGAGATGGGCAATACCGGCTCGAAAACCACGATTCATCGCTACCTCAAGGAGCTCGATGACAGGGTCGAACCTGCCGAAGCGCCGTCGGAACCGATCGACGACGAACTGATGGCGCTGGTGGCGCGGCTCGCACAAAGACTCAAGGAGCAGGCGCAGGAGCCCATCGACCAGGCGCGCGCGCAGTACGAAGAACAACGCAAGGCGCTGGAAAACCAACTCGGCGAAGCGCAAGAGTCCAACAGCGAACTGCACCAGCAATACGAATTCCAAAGCCTGGCGCTGGCCCAGGAATCCGAGGCCCTGCAAGAAACCCGCGCCCTGCTGCAAACGGAGCAGACCCGCAACGCCGGGCTGAACCAGGCGCTGGCCGATTTCGAATTGCGCTTGAAAGACAAGGACGAGCAGATCCGCTCCCTTGAGGAAAAACACCTGCACACTCGCGACGCGCTCGAACACTACCGCAATGCGGTCAAGGAACAACGCGAACAGGAAATGAGTCGCCACGAAGGCCAGGTGCAGCAGCTACAGATGGAACTGCGCCAGGCACAACAAAGCGCGCTGGTACGCCAGGATGAAATCACCCAGTTGCACCGCGACAACGAACGCTTGCTGACTGAAAACTGCGGCACGTTGCGCGAGCTGAGCTTGTTGCAAGAACAGCTCAAGCAAAGCAATACCCGCCAGGATCAGTTGCTGGAACAGGCCACCCGCGTCGACGGCGAGCGCACCCTCCTCCAGGAACGCCTGCGCGTCGCCCTGCTGGAAAGCCAGGCACTCAAACAGAACGTCGACGAGCAGTCGCAGCTCAACAGGTCACTGGAAATGGATCTGGCCAAGACCCGGGCGGATCTGGAAGAACGCGTGCGTCTGGCCGCCAACCTCGCGGCAGCGGCAGACGCAACGAAGGACGACTAGCCGGCGACCGGCGTACGCATGGTGACGAACTCTTCGGCGGCCGTCGGGTGCACCCCGATGGTTTCGTCGAAGTCGCGCTTGGTGGCCCCGGCCTTCAAGGCGATCGCCAGGCCCTGGACGATTTCACCGGCGTCCGGGCCGACCATGTGGCAACCCAGGACCTTGTCGGTCCTGGCGTCCACCACCAGCTTCATCAGCGTGCGCTCCTGGCATTCGGTCAGGGTCAGCTTCATCGGCCGGAAGCGGCTTTCGTAGATCTGCACCTCGTGGCCGGCTTCGCGAGCCTCTTCCTCGGTCAAACCGACGGTGCCGATGTTCGGCAGGCTGAACACCGCCGTCGGGATCATCTTGTAATCCACCGGACGATACTGCTCTGGTTTGAACAGGCGCCGTGCAACCGCCATGCCTTCAGCCAGGGCCACCGGTGTCAGCTGAACACGCCCGATTACATCGCCCAGCGCCAGGATCGACGGTTCGGCGGTTTGAAACAGCTCGTCGACCTCGACAAAGCCTTTCCTGTCGAGTTTGACCCCGGTGTTTTCCAGCCCCAGATTGTCCAGCATCGGACGACGACCCGTGGCGTAGAACACGCAATCGGCCTCCAGTTGGCGACCGTCCTTGAGCGTGACTTTCAGGCTGCCATCGGCCTGCTTGTCGATGCGCTCGATGTCCGCATTGAATTGCAGGTCCATGCCGCGCCTGGTCAATTCTTCCTGCAAATGCTTGCGCACGGAACCGTCGAAGCCGCGCAGGAACAGTTCGCCGCGATACAGCAACGTGGTCTTGGCACCCAAGCCGTGGAAGATCCCGGCGAACTCGACCGCAATGTAGCCACCGCCCACCACCAGCACCCGCTTGGGCAGCTCTTTGAGGAAGAACGCCTGGTTGGAACTGATGGCATGCTCGTGCCCTGGAATCTCCGGAATCTGCGGCCAGCCACCGGTAGCGATCAGGATGTTTTTGGCGGTAAAACGCTCGCCATTGATCTCGACCTGATGCGGGTCGACGATCTTCGCGTGACCTTCATGCAAGGTCACGCCGCTGTTGACCAGCAGGTTGCGATAAATGCCATTGAGGCGATTGATCTCGCGGTCCTTGTTGGCGATCAAAGTCGGCCAGTCGAACTGCGCCTCATCCAGGCTCCAGCCAAAACCGGAAGCCTGTTCGAAGTCTTCGGCGAAGTGCGCACCGTAGACCAGCAATTTTTTCGGCACGCAGCCGACGTTCACACAGGTCCCGCCCAGATAGCGGCTCTCGGCCACGGCCACTTTCGCCCCGAACCCGGCGGCAAACCGCGCAGCCCGCACACCGCCGGAACCGGCACCAATCACATAAAGGTCAAAATCGTAGGCCATATTCAATCTCCTCGGCAGGTGACCAGCATACCTGCAGACATTTGCTGGGCAAGCGTTGCAGTCGATATGGGGCCTGAAAATGAAAAAGCCACCCGAAGGTGGCTTTTCAATACAGTCAGGTCAAAAGCAATCAGTAAGCCTTGCCCGTCTTGTAGAAGTTCTCGAAGCAGAAGTTGGTCGCTTCGATGTAGCCTTCGGCGCCGCCGCAGTCGAAACGCTTGCCCTTGAACTTGTACGCCATGACGCAGCCGTTCTGGGCCTGTTTCATCAGGGCGTCGGTGATCTGGATTTCACCGCCCTTGCCTGGCTCGGTCTGTTCGATCAGGTCGAAGATGTCCGGGGTCAGGATGTAGCGGCCGATGATGGCCAGGTTCGACGGTGCGTCTTCCGGCTTTGGTTTTTCAACCATGCTGTGTACGCGGTAGATGTCGTCGCGGATCATCTCGCCGGCGATTACGCCGTATTTGTTGGTCTCTGCCGGATCGACTTCCTGGATGGCCACGATCGAGCAGCGGAACTGCTTGTACAGTTTGACCATCTGGGTCAGTACGCCGTCGCCTTCGAGGTTGACGCACAGGTCGTCCGCCAGTACCACGGCGAACGGTTCGTCACCGATCAGCGGGCGGCCGGTGAGGATTGCGTGGCCCAGGCCTTTCATTTCGGTCTGGCGGGTGTAGGAGAACGAGCACTCGTCGAGCAGCTTGCGGATGCCGACCAGGTATTTCTCCTTGTCGGTGCCCTTGATCTGGTTTTCCAGCTCGTAGCTGATGTCGAAGTGGTCTTCCAGGGCGCGCTTGCCGCGACCGGTGACGATGGAGATTTCGGTCAAGCCGGCATCCAGTGCTTCTTCGACGCCGTACTGGATCAGTGGCTTGTTCACCACCGGCAGCATTTCTTTGGGCATGGCTTTAGTCGCTGGCAGGAAGCGAGTACCGTAACCGGCTGCTGGGAACAAGCATTTCTTGATCATATAAGTCCTTGAAAGGGCTGTGTGTACGAGTTTCGGCGCAGTCTAATCAGGCGGCGTGCACCTTACAATGCCCCGCGCTGGCTAACCGATGCCAACATAGAGAAATATTCTTGCCGATAGTTCCCTGCTGCGATGCGCAGGTCGCTGCGCAGCCTCTTATGCATAGCAGAGACTTGCGCAAATGCACGGTTTTCTACCGCCCGGAACCAACCACCATACGCCCATCGACACCCCTTGAGTGCGTTTGGCGGTATCATGGCGCGATTGAACCAGACAACGAGGCAAGTAGATGTCGGCAGTAAAAAGCGTCAACGGATTCCTGATCAATCAAGAGAAGGACGGCCAATGGTGGGTGGCCAGTGTCGCCGGTGAAAATATCGCCGGGCCTTTCCCCTCTGAAGCCCTGGCAATCGAAGTGGCCTCGGTGCTGGAGCTTGAGCACCCGGAACCCAAGCGACGCGGCAAGGACAAGAGCTGATCGACGCCCGACGGGAAAAGCCCTGCCTTAGCGCAGGGCTTTTTCATGGATACCGAAAAAGAAGTGGCCTTTCGCTATAACCTTTTACCTGGGACGCTGTCTCAGCCTTAGCCCCCTCCCCTGACGATGATCAAGCCATGAATAGAGTTTTGCCTTTGCTAACGGTATTGGCCCTGAGCGGCTGCGCAACGTCGGAACCAACCTACCTGGCTAACGGAGAGCAAGGTCTGTCGATTGACTGCTCCGGGGAAGCCAATTCCTGGGCGGCGTGCTACGAAAAGGCCGATGCGTCCTGCGCGGGCACCGGCTACAAGATTGTCGGAACCGATGGCACCCCCTCGCTCCAGGAGAGCGAAAAGACCCTCGGCGCCGATGTCGGCAACTTCAAGAGCCGCAACGTCGTGGTGATCTGCAAGTAAGGCGCCGCGCCCTACATATGGATTTCGGCGAATTTGATTCCAAGCCCGCGCACGGTATCGATCAGATCATCAAGCCGGCTGAAGGACTCGACCTCATCATTGTCATCGACCAGGAAATAGCTGCGCCCGGCGCTTTTCTTGAAAAAAACGATCCATTCTCCCAGCTCCGCCGGGTTCTGAATCACGTGGGTGGCAGAGATCAAACCCTCTGCATGGCGCTCCCGGACCTGCTCTCGCTTCATGTTCGACTCCAGAAATAACGATGCCGCCAAAGCAGGACTTGGGCGGCATCGGTGCTGATGGTCGATAGTCTATCAGCCGGAAATGCACTCGTTGGCAGCATTCTGTACGTCCTTTGGCCGCACCGGGACATTGGACATGCTCTCGTGCAGCTTGATGCTGCTGCCGCCGGAGCGTTCTTCAATGTCAAACACGGCAGACGGACCGGAGGAGAACTTGAGCGGCACGATCACGCGCAAGCCATCCTTGTGCGGCTGGATCTGCAAGGCGCCACGGCTATCGGCCAGCTTTTCGCTCAGGCATTGCGCATACTCATGGGGCTTCTTGCCGGAAATCACGTTCATCGTCGGCAAGGACTCGTTGATCTGCGAGACGTTCGCGCAACCACTAATCGTCAATGCCATCGGCAACAACCACAAACCCCACTTCATACCAAACCTCCGATAAAGAAGCTCGGACAGCGCAACTGCAATTTTTCTCCGAGACAAACTGCTTTATCGCTCATCAAATGTGAAATAAGCGTTTTTAATTGTCGAAGCGGCCGGATAATAAGGCGTTCGGGCTGATAAACTGCGCCAATCGCCCATGCTATCGTTTTGATTTTGTAGAAAAAGCCCTTCTGGAGGCGCCCCATGAAATTTATCCATCAGCGCGAGCACCTCAATGAAGACGACATTGTCGTCATTCAATGCTCCCAAATGTGCAACATCCGCTTGATGAACGACGCCAACTTCCGCAGCTTCAAGAATGGCGGCCGTCACACCTATCACGGCGGTGCATTCGACACGTTTCCGGCCCGCATCACGGCCCCGAGCACCGGCTTCTGGAACATCACGATCGACACCGTCAACCGCCGCGCCATCAGCGTGACGCGCAAACCCACCCTGACGCACTCGATCAAAATCATTCGCCGCTCCAGCACGAAACTCAGCTGATCAGCGAACCCGAAACACAAGACAGGCAGATACAACCGTGGCCCAAACGACCAAGTACGTCATCAAATACAAACTCAACGGCGAGCGCCGCTTCGAGTTTGCCCAGCTTGAAAACGGCACCCCGGAAGAAGCCAGGGCGGCGCTGGATGCCATTCATGGACAGGACGACGTCATCAGCGAAATCAGCGTCAGCAAAGCGCTGTAACACGATCCGGAGCGACAATGGACGTCGCTTCCCGCTCGCAGTTCGACCGCAAGCAGCGGAGTGCCAGCTTTATTTTTGCCTTGCAGACTGGCCACCTCAACAACAAGAGGCCCGGCAATGAGCGAGCAATATCTGGACAGGCTGGACTGGCCCCGGCTGGAGCAGCAACTTGATCAGGACGGTTACGCCGTCATCCCGTCACTGCTGAGCCACAAGGCTTGCGAGCAGGTCAGCGCCTTGTATCCTCGAAACGAGCTGTTTCGCGCCCACGTGGTGATGGCTCGCCATGGGTTCGGCCGAGGTGAGTACAAGTATTTCAGCTACCCGCTGCCGGAACTTGTGGCCCGCTTGCGTAACGCGCTTTACCCGCGACTGGTGCCCATCGCCAATCGCTGGCAAGAACTGTTGGGCTTGCCGGAGCGTTTTCCGGAAAACCATCCAGCCTTCCTCGAACGTTGCCATGCCGCTGGTCAGAACCGTCCGACCCCCTTGTTGCTGCTATATGGTCCGCAGGACTACAACTGTTTGCATCAGGATCTATACGGTGAACACGTTTTCCCGCTGCAAGTGACGATTCTGCTGTCAGACCCGGTTCAAGACTTCACCGGCGGCGAATTTGTCCTGACCGAACAGCGCCCGCGAATGCAGTCACGCCCCATGGTTATCGGCCTGAAGCAAGGTGACGGGGTGATCTTTGCGGTCAATCAGCGGCCGGTCAAAGGGACTCGCGGTTACTACCGCGTGACCTTGCGCCACGGCGTGAGTCGCCTGCACAGCGGCAAACGGCATACCCTTGGAATCATCTTTCACGATGCGTCATGAGCCCATGAATCCGCTGACTTTCGATCTGTTTGCCGATACGGAGCCCGAGCAACAGCCCAGGCGCGAGCAGATCGGCGAACAGTCCTACGTACTCAGGGGCTTCGCCCTGCCTTGGCTCGAGCGTTTGCTGCCTGCCCTGGACGAAGTGCTGGCGGCCGCGCCGTTTCGGCAGATGGTCACACCCGGCGGTTTCACCATGTCGGTTGCCCTGAGCAGTTGTGGCACATTCGGCTGGACCACGGACCGCAGCGGTTATCGGTACACCCATGACGATCCACAAACCGGCCAGCCCTGGCCAATGATGCCCGAGGTGTTTTTCCAACTGGCACAAGCGGCGGCACTGGCAGCGGGTTTCGCCGATTTTGCGCCAGACTCCTGCCTGATCAACCGCTATGTCCCCGGGGCGAAAATGTCATTGCATCAGGACAAGGACGAACATTCCTACGCAGCCCCCATTGTTTCGGTATCCCTGGGTTTGCCGGCGATGTTTCTGTTCGGCGGCTTTGTACGCAGCGATAAAAGTCAGCGCGTTCCCCTGCTCCATGGTGACATCGTGGTCTGGGGTGGCGTGGATCGCCTGCGTTATCACGGTGTGCTGCCGATCAAGGACGGCCATCATCCGAAGCTGGGCGAGCAACGCATCAACTTCACTTTCCGTACCGCCGGATAAAGGCATCGAATTTGACCGCAAGCGCCGGAGTGTGTGGCAATTGCCCCATGGTTAATGTGCAGGCAACCCCCTCAATGGACTTGACGCCATGACAACCCAATCGACCAAGATCACCATCGAAAACGATCCGCGCTGGGCCGCCGTGGTCGCACGCGACCCCAAGGCTGACGGGCAGTTTGTCTATGCCGTGAAGACAACGGGCATCTACTGCAACCCCAGCAGCCTGGCGCGCTTGCCCAAACCACAGAATGTCGAATTCTTCGATAGCGCCGAACAGGCCCGGGCAGCGGGTTATCGTCCGAGCAAGCGCGCGGCGAAGGATCAGAGCGAACTCGCCGCGCAACATGCCGCCACCGTGGCCGCCGCGTGCCGCCAGATCGAAAGCGCCGAAACGCTGCCTGCGCTGGGCGAATTGGCCGAGGCGGCGGGCTTGAGCAGCTTCCACTTCCATCGCGTGTTCAAAGCCGTCACCGGCCTGACGCCCAAGGGCTACGCCGACGCCCATCGCTCACGCAAGGTACGCGAGCGACTGGCGGACGGCGGTTCGGTGACCGATGCCCTGTATGACGCCGGCTTCAACTCCAACAGCCGGTTTTATGAAGCGGCAGACCAACTGCTGGGAATGAAACCCGGGGACTACCGCGCGGCCGGTCAAAACAATGACATTCGTTTTGCCGTCGGCCAGTGTTCGCTGGGCGCGATTCTGGTGGCGCAGAGTGAACGCGGGGTGTGCGCGATCCTGCTGGGCGATGATCCGCATCAACTGGTCTGTGATCTGCAGGACAAATTCCGCCGCGCCAACCTGATAGGTGCCGATCATGAGTTCGAGCAATTGATTGCCAGGGTGATCGGCTTTATCGAGGCGCCGGCCATTGGCCTCGATTTGCCCCTGGACGTACGCGGTACGGCGTTTCAGGAGCGTGTCTGGCAAGCACTGCGGGAGATTCCCGTGGGCAGCACTGCCAGCTACGCCGATGTCGCCCAGCGCATCGGTCAGCCAAAAGCCGTTCGCGCCGTGGCCCAGGCCTGTGGTGCGAACAGCCTGGCCGTGGCGATCCCTTGCCATCGCGTGGTGCGCAGCGATGGCAATCTGTCGGGCTATCGCTGGGGGGTCGAGCGCAAACGCCAGCTGCTGGAGCGTGAGTCGCAGTGATCAGCGATTGACATCCACCACCACGCGCCCACGCAACTGCCCGGCCAGCAAGCGTGGTGCGGCTTCGATGGCATCGCTCAAGCCGATTTCGTGACTGATCAGCGGCAACAGGTTGAAGTCCAGATCCCGGGCCAGGCGATTCCAGGCTTCCACGCGCCTGGCTTTGGGCTGGGTCACGCTGTTGATGCCGGCCAGGGTCACGCCGCGCAAGATAAACGGCGCAACGGATGCCGGAAAGTCCATGCCCTGGGCCAGACCGCAGGCCGCGACGGTGCCATTGGCCTTGGTGCTGGCGCACGCGTTGGCCAGGGTGTGGCTGCCGACCGAGTCGATGACGGCCGCCCAGCGCTCCTTGGCCAACGGCTTGCCCGGCTCGGACAAGTTGGCGCGATCGATGATTTCGCTGGCGCCCAGTTGCTTCAGGTACTCGTGCTCAGAGGTCCGTCCGGTGGACGCGACCACCCGGTAACCGAGCCTGCTCAGCAAGGCGATGGCGAAACTGCCGACGCCGCCGTTGGCGCCAGTCACCAGAACTTCGCCCTGCCCTGGCGTCACACGGTTGTGCTCCAGCGCGAGGATGCACAGCATGGCCGTGTAGCCCGCCGTACCGATGGCCATCGCCTGGGCCGCGGTAAACGCCTTGGGCAGCGGAATCAGCCAGTCACCGTTCAGGCGTGCCTTCTGCGCCAGTCCACCCCAATGCCCTTCCCCTACGCCCCAGCCATTGAGCAGGACCGGGTCACCGACCTTGTAGTCCGGATGCCCGCTGGCTTCGACGACACCGGCCAGGTCGATGCCCGGCACCATCGGGAATTTACGCACCACCGGACTGCTGCCGGTAATTGCCAGGCCATCCTTGAAATTCAGCGTGCTGTAGGCAACACGCACCGTGACATTGCCCTCGGGTAACTGATCGTCCTGGATCTCCTGCAGTGTGGCCCGGTAACCGCTGTCGTCTTTGTCGATCAAAATGCCTTTGAACATTACGGCCTCTCAATGGAATCAGTCTGGTGGTGGAACCATTGAAATAACACATGGCAACGGATTGCCGTACCCGACTTTAAGCCAATCAGCCAACCCATCGGGCGCCGAAGAAAGCCTGGCGAACTGAAATGACGACTGGCCTTGCGCCAATCGTTGCGTTACAAATCCTGTTCTACCGTCCCTGCCCTGCTTCAACGTCGGAGAACACAGCACATGAACCCATGGCCAGATACCCGCATTCTTGACCTGCTCGGGATCGAACTGCCGATCATTCAGGGGCCGATGGCCGGTGCCACCAACTCGTCCATGGTGATTGCAGCCTGCAATGCCGGCGGGTTGGGCTCGATGCCAGCGGCGATGCTCAGCACGGATCAACTGCGCGAAGAGCTCAAAACCATCCGCCAACACACCCGGCGCCCGATCAACGTCAATTTCTTCTGTCATCAGCCTCCAGCCCCTGATGAGCAACGCGCGCAGAACTGGAAAAACCTGCTGCAACCCTACTACCAGGAACTCGGCGCCGATTTCGATGCGCCAACCCCCGTGTCCAATCGGGCGCCGTTCGATGACGCGGCCTGCCAAGTGATCGAAGAATTTCGCCCTGAAGTGGTGAGTTTTCACTTTGGCCTACCGGAAAAATCCCTGCTCGACCGGGTCAAGGCCACCGGTGCGAAGGTACTGTCCTCGGCCACCACCGTCGCAGAAGCGGTGTGGCTGGAGCAGCATGGCTGCGATGCAATCATTGCCATGGGTTTTGAGGCCGGAGGCCATCGCGGGATGTTCCTCAGCGATGACCTGAGCAGCCAGGTGGGGACTTTCGCCCTGGTGCCGCAAGTCGTCGATGCTGTAAAAGTGCCGGTGATTGCCGCTGGCGGCATCGCTGATGCACGAGGCGTCGCCGCCGCCTTCATGCTGGGCGCTTCGGCGGTGCAGGTGGGCACGGCGTACCTGTTCACCACGGAAGCCAAGGTCAGCCCGTCCCATCACAAAGCGTTGCGCACCGCCAAGGAAAGCGAGACGGCGGTTACCAACGTGTTCACCGGTCGCCCGGCCCGGGGCATCCTTAACCGGGTGATGCGTGAACTGGGGCCCATGAGCGCCAAGGCCCCGGCCTTCCCCCTGGCCGGTGGCGCGTTGATGCCGTTGCGGGCCAAAGGTGAAGCGGACTTCAGCAACCTCTGGGCCGGCCAGGCATTTACTCTCGGCGTTGAATTGAGCACCGAAGCATTGACTCGAAAACTGGCTGAAGAAGGTTTAGCGAGGCTGTCAGGTCGCTCCTGAGCATCAGTCTCATTAAAATTGTATACAATTGCGCAGCAACACATTCCGTTCAAAGGCAATTCGCTATATATTTATGTACATAACGATTTACCCCTGCCGCAATTGCCTTTAACGGAGCCGTTTCATGACCATTCGTGCCTCACGTTTTGCCCCGACCTGCCTGGCGAGCCTGCTCGCCGTATTCGCCTTCGGCTCAGCCCAGGCGGACGAAGTCCAGGTGGCTGTCGCCGCCAACTTCACCGCGCCCATCCAGGCCATCGCCGCTGATTTCGAAAAGGATACCGGGCATAAACTGGTCACCGCCTTTGGCGCCACCGGGCAGTTCTACACCCAGATCAAAAACGGCGCGCCGTTCGAAGTGTTCCTCTCGGCAGACGACAGCACCCCGAAAAAACTCGAAGCCGAAGGCGACACCGTCAAGGGTTCGCGCTTCACCTACGCAGTCGGCACCCTGGCGCTATGGTCGGCCAAGGAAGGCTACGTCGATGCCAAGGGCGATGTGCTGAAAAAGAACGAATACCAGCACCTGTCCATCGCCAATCCGAAGGCTGCGCCTTACGGCCTGGCGGCGACCCAGGTGCTGGCCAGGGAAGGTCTGACCGACAAGGTCAAGGACAAGATCGTTGAAGGCCAGAACATCACCCAGGCCTACCAGTTCGTCTCCACCGGCAACGCCGAGCTGGGTTTTGTCGCCCTGTCGCAGATCTACAAGGACGGCAAGATCACCAGCGGTTCGGCCTGGATCGTTCCGGCCAGCCTGCACGACCCGATCAAACAGGACGCCGTGATTCTCAACAAGGGCAAGGACAACCCGGCCGCCAAGGCATTGGTTGACTACCTCAAGGGGCCGAAAGCGGCAGCTGTCATCAAGTCCTACGGCTACGAAATCTAAATGTCGCTATCGAGTGCCGATTTTTCCGCCATCTGGCTGACCCTGAAACTGGCGTCCCTGACGACCGTCATCCTGCTGATTGTCGGCACTCCGATAGCGTTATGGCTGTCGCGCACCCGTTCCTGGTTGCGCGGCCCGGTCGGGGCGATTGTCGCCCTGCCCCTGGTGCTGCCACCGACGGTGATTGGTTTTTATCTGTTGCTGGCCCTCGGCCCTCACGGGTTCCTTGGACAGCTTACCCAGTCACTCGGCCTTGGCACCCTCACTTTCAGCTTTGCGGGGCTGGTCATCGGTTCGGTGTTGTATTCGATGCCGTTTGTGGTCCAGCCGCTGCAAAACGCTTTTTCCGCCATCGGCACGCGCCCGCTCGAAGTGGCCGCGACCTTGCGGGCCAATCCCTGGGACACCTTTTTCAGCGTGACGCTGCCCCTGGCCCGCCCGGGTTTCATTACCGCGGCCATTCTCGGTTTCGCCCACACCGTCGGCGAATTCGGCGTGGTGCTGATGATCGGCGGCAACATTCCCGAGAAGACCCGTGTGGTCTCGGTGCAGATCTACGATCACGTCGAAGCCATGGAATATGCCCAGGCCCATTGGCTGGCCGGGGCGATGCTGGTGTTCTCGTTTGTCGTCCTGCTGGCGCTGTATTCCAGCCGTAAAACCAAAGCGGGCTGGAGCTGATCGATGATTCAAATGCGTCTGAAACTACGATATTCAGGCTTCGCCCTGGACGTCGACCTGCAACTGCCGGGCCGTGGCGTC
Source organism: Pseudomonas sp. GW821-FHT02A08 (assembly GCF_059422045.1). Taxonomy (NCBI): domain Bacteria; kingdom Pseudomonadati; phylum Pseudomonadota; class Gammaproteobacteria; order Pseudomonadales; family Pseudomonadaceae; genus Pseudomonas; species Pseudomonas sp. GW821-FHT02A08. The sequence continues at coordinate 1,961 of NZ_JBWKWD010000066.1, read as the reverse complement.
ACGGCGCTTTACGGCCACTCCGGCTCGGGAAAGACCACTTGCCTGCGCTGTATCGCCGGCCTGGAACGGGCCGATCAAGGCTTTATCCAGGTCAACGATGAAGTCTGGCAAGACAGCGACAACAGGATCTTCGTCGCGCCGCACAAACGCGCGCTCGGCTACGTGTTCCAGGAAGCCAGCCTGTTTCCCCATCTGTCGGTGCTGGCCAACCTGGAGTTTGGACTCAAGCGCATCCCCAGGCCACAGCGTCGGGTCGACATGGCCCACGCCACCGAGTTGCTGGGCATCAGCCATTTGCTGGACCGGCACCCGCAACACCTTTCAGGCGGAGAGCGTCAGCGCGTCGGCATCGCCCGCGCCTTGCTCACCAGCCCGAAACTGCTGTTGATGGACGAACCCCTGGCGGCGCTGGATGCCCAGCGCAAGGGTGAAATCCTGCCCTACTTGCAGCGCCTGCACGACGAACTCGACATCCCGGTGCTGTACGTCAGCCACTCCCAGGATGAAGTCGCGCGGCTGGCCGACCATATCGTGTTGCTCAGCAACGGCAAGGCACTGGCCAGCGGCCCGATCGGCCAGACCCTGGCACGCCTCGATTTGCCGCTGGCAATGGGGGATGACGCCGGTGTGGTGATCGAAGGTCGCGTCAACGCCTATGACGCCGACTATCAATTGCTCAGCCTGCAATTGCCCGACACCAGCCTGGACATTCGCGTGCCGCATACGCCGATGGACGTGGGCCAGGCACTGCGCTGCAAGGTCCAGGCGCGGGATGTGAGCCTGAGTCTGGACAATGCCGGGCACAGCAGCATTCTCAATCGCCTGCCGGTCACCGTGGTCAGTGAAATGAACGCCGATAACGCCGCCCACGTGCTGATTCGCCTGGACGCCGCCGGCACTCCACTGCTTGCGCGGATCACGCGTTATTCCCGTGATCAATTGAACGTCCATCCCGGCCAGCCACTCTGGGCGCAAATAAAAGCGGTTGCGGTGCTGGCGTAAATCCGAAGGCACGACTGCGCCGGGCAGAGGCCGGCGCCTGAACCGACGAATTGACCTGTCTATTTTTTGCACGATCAGCAATGACTTCTATAGTTGAACTGAACACGAATCCGCTGCGGAGACGCCATGGAAGACATTTTCGTCGTCAAGCGTTGCAACAAGATCATCATCCATGGCCGCCGTGAGGGTGAAGTTGACCACCTGCCACCGGATGCCGCGGTCTGGTACCGCATCGCCGATACCCGCACCCAAGGCTTTATCGGTGATGGCTACGAGGTTGAAGAGGACGCCGTGCGTGTTTGCCGTCAGTTGAACGCTAAATCACAAGTGACAGCCCGACAAGGATGACGGCCCATCGCCATTTTTTTAACGGGTCTATACTGAAAGAGTTGAAGGATCGATAACCCATTCGGCAGACAGCTCGCTCCAGGCGGGCTTTTTGCTGCCATACACAGGTTTCTTGAACGGAGGTGTCTCCCATGTCCGAAAAAGAGTCCATCACCACCCTGCTCACCTTGCTGGATTCCCGTCAGGCTCGCTTGGCCGCGGCCTGCAAGGAAATAGCCGACTGGGTCGATCATCAAGGCGGACACCCCACCGCCCTCAGAATTCGTGATCGCCTGAACGACATCGAAAAGGACACGCCGCTGATCCGGCACACTCTGTCGTCTCTCCAGCCTGTCGACCGGCCTCTGCCTCGGTTCAGATGATCCGTCACGGATTTACGGTGCGAGGACAGGCCTGATTCGGGCTGCATGATCGGTGCTGACGTTTCCGAGCGTCTGGCTGCCTGATTGACTTCAACCCTCTCCCACGACCCGGCCCGATGCTGGGTTTTTTGTTGCCCAAATCCAATCGAACCAATGCCGATCAGTTAAGCGCTAATGCGATCTGTAGCAGCTGCCGAGCCCGCGAGGCTGCGTTCGGCTGCATAGCAGTCGTGAGTCCAGCTGACGCGG
>NZ_JBWKWD010000065.1:0-15595 GCF_059422045.1 Pseudomonas sp. GW821-FHT02A08 | reverse complement strand
GCGGAGTGTCAGTCGACATTTTCATTGCCTGACACTCCGCATTCGCGAGCAAGCCCGCTCCCACAGGTACTGCTGATTACCGCAGCATCCCTGTAGAGGTTGCATCTACAGGGGATGGTACAGGCTTAGACACGTTCAAAAATCGCCGCAATGCCCTGGCCGCCACCGATGCACATGGTCACCAGTGCATAACGGCCGCCGGTGCGGTGCAGTTCGTGGATGGCCTTGGTGGCGATGATTGCGCCGGTCGCGCCCACCGGGTGGCCCAGGGCGATGCCCGAACCGTTCGGGTTTACCTTGGCCGGGTCGAGGTCCAGTTCCTGGCTGACGGCGCAGGCCTGGGCGGCGAAGGCGATGTTGGCTTCGATCACGTCCAGGTCGGCGACGGTCAGGCCGGCGCGCTTGAGCGCCAGGCGCGTGGCCGGGATCGGGCCCAGGCCCATGAACTCCGGCTCGACGCCGGCGTGGGCGTAGCTGACCAGGCGGGCGAGGGGTTTCAGGTTGTTGGCCTGGACCGCGTTGCCGCTGGCCATGACAAGCGCGGCGGCGCCGTCGTTGAGGCCCGAGGCGTTGCCGGCGGTGACCGAGCCGTCCTTCTTGAACGCCGGCTTCATGGCTGCCAGTTGTTCCAGGGACGTGGCGCGCGGGTGTTCGTCGACGCTGAACAGTTTGACGCCTTTGCGATCCTGGATTTCCACGGTCGCGATCTGCTCGCTGAAGTAGCCGTTGGCAATCGCGTGGGCCGCGCGTTTCTGGTCTTCCAGGGCCAGGGCGTCCTGCATTTCACGGGTGATGCCGTTGCGCGCAGCGACGTTCTCGGCGGTGATGCCCATGTGGATGCCATGGAAGGGGTCATGCAGGATGCCGAGCATGTAGTCGATGACCTGGGCGTTGCCCATGCGCGAACCCCAACGGGCGCTCGGCATCAGGTACGGGCCACGGCTCATGGATTCGGCACCGGCGCCGACGACGATATCGGCATCGCCCAGCATCAGGGTCTGGGCGGCGTTGATGATCGCTTGCAGGCCCGAACCGCAGAGGCGGTTGACGTTGTAGGCCGGGGTTTCCTTCGGAATGCCGGCGTTCATCGCCGCGACGCGGGAGATGTAGGCATCGCGGGTTTCGGTCGGGATCACGTTGCCCATCACCAGATGGCCAACGAGCGCCGGGTCCACGGCGGCTCGCTCCAGGGCGGCTTTCACGGCCGTGGTCGCGAGGTCGGCCAGTGGCACATCCTTGAGCGAACCACCGAACGTACCGATGGCGGTACGGGCGGCGCTGACGACGTAGATTTCTGGAGTGTTCATGGCTGGTTTCCTTTCGGTGGATTCTTATCTGTACTGCGATTGAGCAGGGCGTTCAAGGCGGTTTTCGCCTCGTCGGTATTCAGGCGCTGGATGAACAGCGTGTTTTCTTCGCGCAGGGTGGCTTCCAGTTCGGCCAGGGAGGCCTGTTTCATCAGCTGCCGGGACTGGCGCAAGGCTTGCTGGGGCATGGCCAAAAAGCGCTGGGCGGTTTTTGTCGCCGCCGCCAGGCATTGTTCGCCGTCATCGAAGGCTTCGTTGGCCAGGCCCCAGGCCACCGCTTCGTTGCCGTCAAGGCCATTGCCCAACAGGAGCAGGCTCGCGGCGCGGGCATGGCCGAGGCGGCGGGGCAGCAACAGGCTGGCGCCGAATTCGGGGCACAGGCCGATGTTGACGAACGGCATGCGCAGCTTGGCGTTGCGGGTGACCAGTACCTGATCGCAATGCAGCAGCAAGGTGGTGCCGATGCCGATGGCCGCCCCGCAGACTGCCGCGATCAGCGGTTTTTGCAGGCGCGTGACGACCTTCATCAAGTGGAACGCCGGAGCGTCCAGATGAGTGGGCGGATTCTGCAGGAAATCCACCAGGTCATTGCCGCTGGTAAAGCAGGTCGGGCCGCCTGTGATGATGATCACGCCGGTCTGCGCGTCTTCGTCGGCGGCCTGCAACAGGTCGGCCAGCTGCGTGTACATGGCGTTGTTCAGCGCATTGAGCTTGTCCGGGCGCTCGATGGTCAGCGTCAACACGCCGTCGTGTCGCTCGTGTTTGATCAGGTCGGTCATCGCAGGCTCTGCAGGGTCGGTTCAGGGCTGCCACTTTAAGCGCCGGACAAACTCCGGATCTATGGCAAAACGGGTCAACTGCACTGCCGCTTTTTGCCATGTCGGTGTGCCAAAAGCGACACACACCCATTCGGGGTATGGCCGCGCCCGGCGAATCGACCAATAGTGGGGGCATCCGCTCATCCAGAGCCGAACTCGCTATAAGGTGCATTTGCTATGGGCAAGACGCTGCTTAAGGTGATTTCCAGTCTGTTTGTTGTACCGCTGGCCTTTCATGCCCACGCCGCTCAAGTGGACGACGGCAATACGCTGCGGCTGTACAACTGGGCGGATTACATCGGTGAAAAAACCGTGGCCGACTTCGAAAAGGCCACCGGCATCAAGGTCATCTACGACACCTTCGATGCCTACGAAACGGTGCAGGCCAAATTGCTCACCGGCCACTCCGGCTATGACCTGATTGTGTTGAACGCGTCCCTGGCGCCACCGCTGATCAAGGCCAAGGTGTTCCAGCCGCTGGACAAGAAACAGCTGCCGGGCTGGGCCAACCTGGACCCGAAAGTCCTGGAGGATCTGCAAGGCTATGATCCAGGCACAACGTACTCGGCGCCGTATACCTGGGGCAGCAACGGTGTCACCTACAACGTCGACAAGATCAAGGAACGCATGCCGGACGCGCCGATCGGCTCGCTGGCGATGATCTTCGATCCGAAGATCGTCTCGCGCTTCGCCGATTGCGGCGTGACCCTGCTCGATGCCCCGACCGAAGTCATTCCCATGGCCCTGAAGTACCTGGGGCGTGATCCACGCAGCGCTACACCGGAAGATCTGAAAGCCGCCCAGGACTTGCTGCTGTCGGTGCGACCGTACATCCGCAAGTTCGACTCGGTCAATTACCTGACCAGCCTGCCCAACGGCGATGTGTGCATGGCCATGACCTGGTCCGGCGACTACGCCACCGCCATGGCCCGCGCCGCAGAAGCCAAGAAGAAGATCGACCTGGCCTACTTCATCCCCAAGGAAGGCTCGCTGATCTGGTTCGACAACATGTACATCCCGGCCGACGCGCCCCACGTCGCCAATGCCCACAAGTTTCTTGAGTACCTGATGCAGCCGCAGGTGATGGCGGATGTGAGCGACTTCATCAATTACGCCAACAGCAACGCCGCCGCCACGCCTTTGTTGAGCGCCGATGTACGCAACAACCCGGCGATTTACCCCGACGCGCAAACCCGCGAGCGGCTGTTTCCGCAGAAGACCCAGGACGCCAAGGACATGCGGGCGATTACCCGGGTCTGGAGCACCGTGAAAAGCGGCATCTGATTTGTTCGATCGTTAGTCATTTCGGTTAGAGGTTCATTTATGGCGACGCCAACACGCAGCGTTTTTTCCCCAGCGGACGAGTCCCGGCTGGTCAAGGCCGACAAGGCCCATCACATGCACGGCTATCACGTGTTCGACGAACACGCCGAGCAAGGCTCGTTGAACATCGTTGCCGGCGATGGCGCCTACATCTACGACACCCAGGGCAACCGCTTTCTCGATGCGGTGGGCGGCATGTGGTGCACCAACATTGGTTTGGGCCGTGAGGAAATGGCCGAGGCCATCGCCGATCAGGTACGGCAACTGGCCTATTCCAATCCGTTTTCCGACATGTCGAACAACGTGGCGATTCAGCTGTGCGAAAAACTCGCCAGCCTGGCCCCCGGCGATCTCGACCATGTGTTCCTGACCACCGGCGGCTCCACCGCCGTGGACACCGCCTACCGGTTGATCCAGTACTACCAGAACTGCCGTGGCAAACCCGAGAAGAAGCACGTCATTGCGCGGTTCAACGCCTACCACGGCTCCACCACCCTGACCATGTCGATCGGCAACAAGGCCGCCGACCGGGTGCCGGAGTTCGATTACGCCAACCCGCTGATCCACCACGTCTCCAATCCCAACCCGTACCGTGCCCCCGATGGCATGGACGAGGCGCAGTTCCTTGAGTTCCTGGTCCAGGAATTCGAAGACAAGATCCTCTCGATCGGCGCGGACAAGGTCGCCGGGTTCTTCGCCGAGCCGATCATGGGCTCGGGCGGGGTGATCATTCCGCCGCAGGGCTATCTCAAGCGCATGTGGGACATCTGTCAGCGCTACGACATCCTGTTCGTCGCCGACGAGGTGGTGACCTCGTTCGGGCGCCTGGGCAAGTTCTTTGCCTCCTATGATGTGTTCGACGTGCAGCCCGACATCATCACCACGGCCAAGGGCCTGACCTCGGCCTACTTGCCGCTGGGCGCGTGCATCTTTTCCGAGCGTATCTGGAAAGTCATCGCCGAGCCGGGCAAGGGCCGCTGCTTCACCCACGGTTTCACTTACAGCGGGCATCCGGTGTGCTGCACGGCGGCGCTGAAGAACATCGAAATCATCGAGCGGGAGAACCTGCTGGAGCATGTCGACACGGTGGGGGCTTATCTGGAAGAGCGCCTGGCCACCCTGCGGGACTTGCCGCTGGTGGGGGATGTGCGCTGCCAGAAACTCATGGCCTGCGTGGAGTTCGTCGCCGATAAACGCACCAAGGCGCTGTTCCCCGACGAGATCAACATCGGCGAGAAGATCCACGTGCGGGCCCAGGCCCGGGGGTTGCTGGTGCGGCCGATCATGCACCTCAACGTGATGTCGCCACCGTTGATCCTGACCTTTGCCCAGGTCGATGAAATCGTCGAGACCCTGCGCGAATGCATTCTGGAGGTGGCCGCCGAGCTTGAAGCGAGCGGACAGTACGCGGGCCAATGATTTCGTCAGTCAGGCTGTTACCAAGGGCTTGTCCAGCCGCTAGACTGCGGGGCATGAGCAAACCAGACGACGATACGCTGATCGCGGTGCCCTTCGGGGCATTGCACAAATGGCATGGGGGAATGCGCGAGGCATTCGCCCATGTCGATGAGCCTGACGCCTTGCAATACCTGGCGTCGGCGTTGGCGCAGCTGGTGTCCGTCGAGTCGATGATGATCAGCCTGGAGCGCAAAGACCGCGCGCCCCAGTTGCTGCATCAGCGCGGGATTGCCCAGGAGTATCAGGTCTCGATTCTTGAGCGCTATTTTACCGGGGGGTATTTGCTCGACCCGTTCTGCCTGGCGGTGGAACAGGGCTTGGCGCAAGGGTTCTATCACCTGGAGGAAATTGCGCCGGACAGTTTCTTCGACAGTGACTACTACAAATCCTATTACCTGAAGGCGGGCTGCTCGGAAGACAGCTACTACATCGTCGATACCGGCAATGACACGAAGATTTCCGTCAGCCTCTATCAGGGTTTCGGCGGTGAATGCCTGAGCGTCGAACAGCTGAATCTGCTGCGTGCCGTTGAGCCATTGGTGCGCGAGTTCATCAGTGAGTTCAGTCAGCGTGGATTGCTGCGCAGTGGCGAGATCCAGTGCGATAAAGACCAGGGCATGCGCGATGATCTCAAGCACCGGGTGCAGTCGGCGTTCGAGCATTTCGGCAGCGACTTGCTCACCGAGCGTGAGCGGCAAGTGGCGCATATGGTATTGCGCGGGCATTCGGTGAAATCCACGGCCAGCCAGATGAACATCTCGCCGGAAACCGTGCGCATGCACCGCAAGAACCTGTACCTGAAGCTGGAGGTGGGTTCGCAGTCGGAGTTGTTTGCGCTGTTTATCGAGTGGTTGCGTAAGCATTGAGAGGTGACCACAGACCTTTAGCCAGCAGAGATCAAATGTGGGAGCGGGCTTGCCCCGGGCGGCGCTCCGACGAAGAGGCCAGCACAGCCCACAGGGATTCCGGATGAGATTCAATCCTCGCGTTTGACCACCAACGTCAAAATGTCATAGCTCGCCACCAGCTCACCCAACTGGTTGGTCACTTCCACATCCCACGCCACCACCCCTTGCGGGATGCCCTGCGGGCTCTTCTTGCCCTGGTCGATCTTGCGTTTGCAGGTCAGGCGCGCCTGGATGGTGTCGCCGATGCCCACCGGGTTGATGAAGCGCAGGGTGTCCAGGCCGTAGTTGGCTAGCACCGGGCCGACGCCGGGGGATACGAACAACCCGGCCGCTGCCGACAGTACGAAATAACCGTGGGCGATGCGCTTGCCGAATTGCGATTCCTTGGCCGCGATCTCGTCGAAGTGCATGTAGAAGTGGTCGCCCGACAGGCAGCCGAAGTTCACCAGGTCCGCTTCGGTGACGGTGCGACGGTGAGTCAGCAGCGACTCGCCGATCTGCAGGTCCTGGAAATGGCGACGGAACGGGTGCACGTCAGTTTCGATGACCTTGGCGCCACGCACGTATTCGCCGGTGACCGCCGCCAGCATGGTCGGCGAACCTTGCACCGCAGCACGTTGCAGGTAGTGCTTCACCGCACGCAACCCACCGAGTTCTTCACCGCCACCGGCACGACCCGGGCCGCCGTGCTTGAGTTGTGGCAGCGGCGAGCCGTGGCCGGTGGATTCGCCAGCAGAGTGACGATCCAGTACCAGCAAACGGCCGTGCCAGGCAGCGGCGACCGGGATGGCCTTGGCTGCAATTTGCGGGTCCTTGGTTACCAGGCTGGCCACCAGGCTGCCTTTACCGCGTGCGGCCAGGGCCAGTGCTTCGTCGAGATCGTCGTAGGCCATCAGGGTGCTGACCGGGCCGAACGCTTCGATGTTGTGGGCACCACCTTCGGCGTGCGGGTCGCGGGCCTGCAACAGGGTCGGGGCAAAGAAGGCGCCTTTGTCGACGTTTTCACCGCGCGGTTCGAAACCGTCGCGGGCGCCGAACAGCATGTCGCTGCTCTGCAACAGGGCTTCCAGGCGCTCGGCCACGTCCTTCTGCTGATCGTGGGAAGCCAGTGCGCCCATGCGCACGCCTTCCACCGACGGGTCGCCGACCACCACTTTGGCCAGGCGATCGCGCAGGCGGGTAGCAACCGCGTCCATGTGTTTGGCCGGCACGATGGCGCGGCGGATGGCGGTGCATTTCTGCCCGGCCTTGGTGGTCATTTCCCGGGCGACTTCCTTGATGAACAGCTCGAATTCTTCGTCGTCCGGGGTCACGTCCGGGGCGAGAATGGCGCAGTTCAGCGAGTCGGCTTCGGCGGTGAACGGCACCGAGTTGCGGATCAGGTTCGGATTGACCCGCAGCTTGGCCGCCGTGTCGGCGGAACCGGTGAAGGTCACCACGTCCTGGCCCTGCAGGCGGTCGAGCAGGTCGCCGGTGCCGCCGATGATCAGTTGCAGGCTGCCCGCCGGCAGCAGGCCGGATTCATCCATCAGGCGCACCACGGCTTCGGTCAGGTAGCTGGTGGCGCTGGCCGGTTTGACGATGCACGGCATGCCGGCGAGGAAGCTCGGCGCGAACTTTTCCAGCATGCCCCAGATCGGGAAGTTGAACGCGTTGATGTGTACCGCCAGGCCACCGCGAGGCACCAGGATGTGCGTGCCGGCGAAGGTGCCCATTTTGCTCAGCTGCATCGCCGGGCCTTCGTGGACGATGTTGCCCGATGGCAGTTCGCGGGAGCCGAGGCTGGCGTAGGTGAACAGCGTGCTGTTGCCGCCTTCGATATCGATCCAGCTGTCGGCACGGGTCGCGCCGCTGTGGTGGGAAATCGCGTAGAGCTGTTCCTTGCGCTCGCTCAGGTACAGGGCCAGGGCCTTGAGACGCTGGGCGCGCTGCTGGAAGTCCAGCGCCATCAAGCCGCTGACGCCCTGGCGACGGCCGTGCTCGATGGCTTCGGCGAAGTCCGGGCGCTCCTCATGGGTGCGGGCGATTTCATGGCCGTCGATGGCGCTGCGCAGTACTTGTGCGCCCTGTTGGCCGATCCAGCGACCGGCGATGAAACTCTGCAGGGTAGGGGCATGCAGTGCAGGTGAAGAGGACATCACGATTGCTCCAGGTGATGAAGGGTTGTGGCGCGGCGGTGGCCGCGCCCTTTCGGAATTACCAAAGCGCCAGGGTGTAGCCGACGATCAAGCGGTTCTCATCGAGGTCGGTCGTCAAGCCATTGCCGGAACGGAAGGTCACGTTGCGCCAGCGCAGGCTGACGTTCTTGAGCACACCGCTCTGGATGACGTAGCTGATATCGGTGTCGCGCTCCCATTCGCTTCCGTTGTCGACGGTGCCGGCCTTGACGTGGCGACCATCGGTGTAGCGGGTCATGAAGGTCAGGCCGGGAATGCCTTGCGCCGCGAAGTCATAGTCGTAACGCAGCTGCCAGGAATCCTCCTCGGCACGGGTAAAGGTGTTGAAGGTCACCAGGTTGACCACGTACGGATCGCCGCCGTTGAGGAACGGAAAGGCGCTGACGCCGGACAGTTGCTGGTAAGCGGCACTGACCTTGTGGGCACCGTGGGACACCGTGAACATGCTGTTGAAGTTGCGGTTGTCGATACGCCCGGCCCGCTCGGCGCCGTCACCGCGACTGTCGAAGTAACGCAGGTCGCTGCGCAGGTTGAAACCGTTGCCCAGTGGTTGCGTATGCACCAGCCCGGCGAATTGCTGGCGATAGATCTGGTCGAGCTTGCCGTAGTAGTAGCTCAGGTTCAGTTGTGGACTGAACGCGTAGCTGCCGCCGCCGAAGTCGAAGCTATCGCTGGTGGCGGCGCCGAAACCGATGTCATCGTTGCTGGAGGAGTCCCGCAGGTTGGCCTTGGTCAGGCGCCCGGCATTGACCGTCAGGCCGTCGATTTCCTGGCTGGTCAACAGGCCACCTTCAAAGGTCGAACCCAGCAGGCGCGTGTCGTTGTAGGTCGCGACCGGCAACAAGGGTTGCAGAGTACCGAGCTTCAACACGCTTTTGGAGACCCGCACTTTGCCGGTCAGGCCCAGCTCGCTGTACTCGTCGTCGGGCTCATGGCTCTGCGGACCAAACGGTAGCAGTCCGGTGCCACGGCGGTCCGGGCTGGAGTCGAGCTTGAGCCCCAATTCGCCCAGTGCGTCGAGACCGAAGCCGAAGGTGCCGTCGGTGAACCCGGACTCGATGCGCGCAGTGAAGCCCTGGGCCCATTCTTCGGCCCTGGATTGCGGCGCGTTGTGCTGACGGAAATCGCGATTGATGTAGTGGTTGCGCATGTCAATACGGGCCTTGCTGTCGCCGATGAAGTCGGCCATGGCGCAAGGGGCGATCATGGGCAGACTCAATGCGGCGGCCAGCGAAAACAGTGATTCAAAAGACGTGGTACGTGCGGGTGTCATTATTTTTATTCCCTGCCAACTGTTCGGTCGTCGTTTAGTGTTTGCTGGCGCCGGTGGCACCGATGCCGGTCATCGAGCGGATGAACTGCGCCAGATAACGGCCACGCTCAAGGGCTGCACGGGGCGAGGTGTCGGTGACGGAAAACAGCCATGCACTGAAGAACGCCAGGCTCATGGAAAACAGCGCCGGGTTGGAATACGGGAACAGCGCCTTGTCGTGATGCATCACGTTGACCCACACCGCCGGGCTCAGCACCAGCAGGACAATTGCCGAGACCAGGCCGGACAGACTGCCGAGGACAGCGCCACGGGTGGTCAGGCCTTTCCAGTACATCGAGAGGAACAGCACCGGGAAATTCACCGACGCGGCGATGGCCAGCACCAGTCCCGAGAGGAAGGCGATGTTCTGCGACTCGAACAGCAGGCCGAGGATGATCGCCAGCACACCGATGCACAGGGTGGCGATTCGCGACACGCGCATCTCTTGTTGCTCGCTGGCCTGGCCCTTGCGCATCACGCAGGCATACAGGTCATGGGACACCGCCGAGGCGCCGGACAGCGCCAGCCCGGCAACCACCGCCAGGATGGTGGCGAAGGCGACCGCCGAGATGAAGCCGAGGAACAGGTTGCCGCCTACCGCGTGGGCCAGGTGCACGGCGACCATGTTGCCGCCGCCGATGATCGCGCCGCTGGCGTCACGGAAGGCCGGATCGGTGCCGACCATGACGATGGCGCCGAAGCCGACGATGATCAGCAGCAAGTAGAAGTAGCCGATGAAACCGGTGGCGTAGAACACGCTTTTACGCGCTTCCTTGGCATCGCTGACGGTGAAGAAACGCATCAGGATGTGCGGCAGGCCGGCGGTGCCGAACATCATGCCCAGCCCTAGGGAAATCGCGTCGATCGGGTTGGACAGCAAGCCGCCGGGGGCCATGATCGCGTTGCCCTTGGCATGCACGGCGGTGGCACCGGCAAACATCGCTTCAGTGCTGAAGCCGAAGTGCTTGAGCACCATGAACGCCATGAAACTGGTGCCGAACAACAGCATCACCGCCTTGATGATCTGCACCCAGGTGGTGGCGAGCATGCCGCCGAAGGTCACGTAGAACACCATCAACACGCCGACCAGCATCACTGCATAGAGGTAGTCGATGCCGAACAACAGTTCGATCAGCTTGCCGGCACCGACCATCTGCGCCACCAGGTACATCAGGGCCACTGTCAGGGTGCCGAAGGCCGAGGTCAGGCGCACCGGGGTCTGTTCCAGGCGATAGGACACCACGTCGGCAAAGGTGTATTTGCCGAGGTTGCGCAGGCGTTCGGCAATCAGGAACAGGATGATCGGCCAACCGGCCAGAACGCCCAGGGCGTAGAGTAAACCGTCGTAGCCATTGAGGAACATCATCGCCGAGATGCCGAGGAACGAGGCGGCCGAGATCATGTCGCCGGCAATCGCCAGACCGTTCTGGAAACCGGTCATGCCGCCGCCAGCGGTATAAAAGTCGCTGGTGGAGCGGGTGCGAAGTGCCGCCCAGCGCGTCACGCCAAGTGTGAACAGCACGAACACCAGGAACATGCCAATGGCGTTCCAGTTCAGTGGGCGGGAGACGCCATCGGCGGCCACAGCCAAATCAGTGACCACCGCCAGCGGCAGCAGGAACAAGGCAAGAAGGCGGCTCATCGGGCGCACTCCTGCTTGAGTTTTTCATTCAAAGGATCGATCACGTTGTTGGCGCGATAGACATAGAAACCGGTCAGCGCGAAGGCCAGCCCGACGATCACGACACCCACCAGCATGCCCACGGTGGTCACGCCGCCGCTCAGGGATTGGCCGAGGGTAGAGGGGGAGAAAGCCACCAGCAGCACGAAGCCGTAATAGATCACCAACATGGCCAGGCTCAGTGACCAGTACAGCTTCTGTTTGCGACGAACCAGCTGGATGAAATCCGGGTGCTGGCCGATGAGTTCTATGTCTTGCGGGCTCATGGTGACTCTCCTTTGTTGTTTTTGTTGTGGGGTGAAACGGGGGATTCGGGTGGATCACCGAAACTGTGGGAGCGGGCTTGCCCGCGATGAGGCCATCACATTCAACATCGCTGGTGACTGAACTACCGCTATCGCGGGCAAGTCGAATCGTCGCACCGCCGCTCCCACAGGTTTTGTGGTTGTTCCTGAAAACGGGATATCAAAGCTGATCGAAATCCAGCACCACCTTGTTGCTGATCGGGAAGGCCTGGCACGACAGCACGTAACCGGCGGCCACTTCGTAGTCTTCCAGGGCGTGGTTGCTGTCCATTTCCACTTCACCCTCGATGACCTTGCATTTGCAGGTCGAGCACACGCCGGCCTTGCACGAGTAGGGCAGCTCCGCACCTTGCTCGTTACCCGCATCGAGGATGCTCTGGCTGTTGCGCGGCAGGTCGAAGGCCAGGGCGCGACCGTCGCTGATCACGGTGATCTGGCTGACCGCCGCATCCACTTGACGGGCGGCTTCACGGGCGGCGCGTTTTTGCTCGCTGCCGGCGGCGGCGAACAGTTCGAAATGGATCCGCTCAGGTTGCATGCCCTTGGACTTGAGACTGTCGCGCACGGTCTCGGTCATCTCCTGCGGGCCGCAGATGAACGCGGCGTCGAGGGCCTTGACGTCGAGCCAGCGGCTGAACAGTTGCTCGCACTTGTCGGCGTTGATCCGGCCGTTGTACAGGTCGACGTCCTGCTGCTCGCGGCTGAACACGAAGATCAGGTTCAGACGTTGCAGGTAGCGGTTCTTCAGGTCTTCCAGTTGCTCGCGGAACAGTGCGCCGGAGCTGGAGCGGTTGCCGTACAGCAGGGTGACGCGGCTGTGGGGCTCGGTTTGCAGGGTGGACTTGATGATCGACAGGATCGGCGTGATGCCGCTGCCGGCCGCCACGGCCAGGTAGTTGCCATGGCGCGCCGGGTCGAGCTCGACGCAGAAGTGCCCGGCCGGCGGCATCACTTCCAAAGTGTGCCCGGCTTTCAGCTGTTCGTTGGCAAACGCCGAGAAGCGTCCGCCGGTAACACGCTTGACGGCGATGCGCAGCTCACCGTCGTTAACCCCGGTGCAGATCGAATAGGAACGACGTACTTCTTCGCCGTCCAGCTGGGTGCGCATCACCAGGTGCTGGCCCTGGGTGAAATGAAAGCTGTCTTGCAGGTGCTGCGGAATCTCGAAGGCGATGGACACCGCGTCACGGGTCTCGGCGCGCACGTCCTTGATGGTCAGGCTGTGAAATTTGCTCATTGTTGTTCTCCAGCTGGGACGGCCGATTCGCCGCTCAGATGCACTTGAAATAGTCGAACGGTTCCCGGCAATCGACGCAGCGGTACAGGGCCTTGCAGGCGGTGGAGCCGAACTCGCTGAGGACCTCGGTGTGGGTGCTGCCGCATTGCGGGCACACGACCTGCGGGCTTTCGCCGAGCAGGCTACGTTTGCTGGTGCTGCCCTCGGGCGGTGCGATGCCGTAGGCGTGCAGGCGTTCGCGACCGCTGTCGCTGATCCAGTCGGTGGTCCAGGCCGGGGTCAATTTGCGCTCCAATTGCGGCGCCTTGAATCCGGCCAGTTCCAGGGCCTCGCGAATATCGCTCTCGATCACTTCGGTGGCCGGGCAGCCGGAGTAGGTCGGCGTGACCACCACGTGAAGGTGACCGGCCTGCCAGTCCAGGTCGCGGACGATGCCCAGGTCGACCACGCTGACCACCGGCACTTCCGGGTCCATGACCTCTGCCAGAATCGCCCACGCGACAGCCAGGTCGGTCGGCCCCGCCGGCCGTGC
Organism: Pseudomonas sp. GW821-FHT02A08; assembly: GCF_059422045.1. Lineage (NCBI taxonomy): Bacteria > Pseudomonadati > Pseudomonadota > Gammaproteobacteria > Pseudomonadales > Pseudomonadaceae > Pseudomonas > Pseudomonas sp. GW821-FHT02A08. The sequence goes on along the minus strand of NZ_JBWKWD010000065.1, from coordinate 2,537 downwards.
GCCGAGGTCGCTGGCGATCAGCTCACCAGGTTGCATCGGGGTACGCTCGTGGCAGGCACTGCATTTCGGCCAGCAGGATCCCTAAGTGTTCTGTGTGCAGGCCCTTGCGTGCATTCAGGTAGAAGTAGTTCGGCGCCGCGGGAACGGGCAGGGTGGCGCTGGTGAAAATCTGCTCGACCCTGGCCTGCCACTGGGCGGCCACGTTGGCGATGTCCGGGGTGATGCCGGCTTCGCACAGGCGCTGTTCGCTGTCATCGGCGGCGATCAGTTCGACGGTGAAGCGCCAGACTTCAGGGATGGCCGCGAGCATGCGCTTGTGGCTTTCCTCGGTACCGTCACCCATACGCTCGATCCACTCGCCGGAGCGGCGCAGGTGGTAGGTCACTTCCTTCACCGCCTTGGCGGCGATCCCCGCAATGCGTTGGTCGCTGGACTGGCTCAGGCCCTGCAGCACCGGCAGATGCCAGGCGTCAAAGAGGAACTGCTTGAGCATGGTCACCGCGAAGTCGCCGTTGGGTTGTTCCACCAGCAGCAGGTTGCGGTATGCGCGCTCGTCACGGCGGAACGCCAGGTGATCGGCGTCGCGGCCGTCGTCCAGCAGTTCAGCGGCGTATTCCAGCCAGTTGCGCGCCTGACCCACCAGGTCGAGGCCGACGTTCATCAGCGCCAGCTCTTCTTCCAGCGCCGGGGCCTTGCCACACCATTGGCACAGGCGCTGGCCCTGGATCAGGGCGCTGTCGCCGAGGCGCAGCAGGTATTCGATCAGATCAGTCTTGTTGTCCATGGTCGACCTCACATGTGCCCGACTTCGGCCGGCAGCTCGTAGAAGCTGGCGTGGCGGTAGACCTTGTCGTCCGATGGATCGAACAACGGGTCTTTTTCATCCGGCGACGAAGCGGTGATCAATGCCGAAGGCACCACCCACAGGCTCACGCCTTCGCTGCGACGGGTGTAGAGCTCGCGCGCGTTCTCGATGGCCATGGTGGTGTCGGCGGCATGCACGCTGCCGACGTGCTTGTGGTTGAGGCCGTGCTTGCTGCGCACGAAGACTTCGAAGAGGGTCCACTCGGACATGACATTCACTCCAGATCATTGCTTCTGTAGGAGCTGCCGCAGGCTGCGATCTTTTAGCGGCTTTGGAGTCGCTGAAGATCAAGATCAAAAGATCGCAGCCTTCGGCAGCTCCTACAGGGGGGCGGTTTGACTTACGCGGCGTTCTTGTTTTGTTTTTTGCGGGCATGGGCGACGGCGGCTTCACGGACCCAGGCACCGTCTTCCATCGCCTTGCGGCGGGTGGCGACGCGTTCCTGGTTGCACGGGCCGTTGCCCTTGAGCACTTCGTAGAATTCGTTCCACTGGATTTCGCCGAAATCGTAGTGACCGCGCTCAGCGTTCCACTTCAGGTCCGGGTCAGGGCAGGTGCAGCCCAGCAATTCCAGTTGCGGGATGGTCTGGTCGATGAAGCGCTGACGCAGCTCGTCGTTGCTCTGGCGCTTGATTTTCCAGGCCATGGACTGGGCGCTGTTCGGCGAGTGTTCGTCGCTCGGGCCAAACATCATCAACGACGGCCACCACAGGCGGTTGATCGCGTCCTGGACCATGTCTTTTTGCGCCTGGTTACCGTGGCGCATCATGGTCAGGAGGATTTCGTAGCCCTGGCGCTGGTGGAAGCTCTCTTCCTTGCAGATGCGGATCATCGCCCGGGAATACGGGCCGTAGGAGGTGCGCTGCAGCACCACCTGGTTGACGATCGCCGCGCCATCGACCAGCCAGCCCACCGCGCCCATGTCGGCCCAGTTCAGCGTCGGGTAATTGAAGATGCTCGAGTACTTGGCCTTGCCGTTGTGCAGTTTGTCGATCTCTTCATCGCGGTCGGCGCCCAGGGTTTCCATGGCGCTGTACAGGTACAGGCCGTGGCCGGCTTCGTCCTGGATCTTGGCCATCAGTTGCAGTTTGCGTTTGAGCGACGGCGCGCGGGTGACCCAGTTGCCTTCGGGAAGCATGCCGACGATTTCGGAGTGGGCGTGCTGGGAAATCTGTCGGATCAGGGTCTGGCGGTAGGCATCTGGCATCCAGTTCTTGGCTTCGATCTTTATTTCTGAATCGATTTTTTCCTGGAAGGCGCGTTCCTGGTCGGACATTTCCGAGAGGTCCTTGATGCGCTTTACGCCTGTTTCTACTAGCTGTGCGTACATTTTTGAGTTCCCGCCTTGAATCTGTTCTGGGGCATAGGGACTTTATAAGCGATACAGAATTTAATATCAAACACAAAATGACGTGTCGTATTTGTTTTTTGTATCGCTTTGAAGGAAGGTTGTTCTTTGAGGAAGGGGCATATCCGTTTTTGAGATAGTGGCGGCTGGCGGTTTCGCCCTTACGGCGAGTCCCTTTTGTCAAACGCCCGGAGTGCCGGCCCAGCCAAAAGGAACCAAAAAGTCTTGCCCCTTACGTACGGCCCCTCGCTCAGCCTGCCGAGGGGGCGGGTGGATCAAGATCAAGAGCGGCAGGCGAGCTAACGCTCGGCCTGATGAGTGGTG
>NZ_JBWKWD010000064.1:0-15652 GCF_059422045.1 Pseudomonas sp. GW821-FHT02A08 | reverse complement strand
TGGTTTTACGACTGCTTCGCAGCCGAACGCAGCCTCGCGGGCTCGGCAGCTGCTACAAAGGGTGTCGCGGCTGAAATGGCTTAAATGGCTGGCATTAGGCTGCGCGGTTCTCCAGGCGGCACGCGTCATCATTCGCGTCCTTCGCGGGCAAGCCCGCTCCTACAGAGGTGGCGCATAATGGCGTGCCATGGCGTTGTGTCAGGGGAATCGTCGGGAGAGGCAGTATTTGTTGATCAAGTGGCGGATCATTTTCTTTGTGCTGTTCGGCATGTTGGCGGCCTGCGGCAACAGCGACACTCTGGAAACCTTCGGCGGCCCGACCATGGGCAGCACTTATTCGATCAAGTATGTGCGCCATGCCGGTCTTCCGGCGCCGGACGAAGTTCGTGTCCAGGTCGAGCAAATCCTCGCTGACGTCGATCGGCAAATGTCGACCTACCGCAGCGACTCGGACATCGAGCGCTTCAACGCATTGCCGGCCAGCGGCTGTCAGGCAATGCCGACGTCGATCCTCGAACTGGTCCGCGTGGGCGAGCAACTGTCAGGGCAAAGCGACGGTTCCTACGATCTGACGGTGGAACCATTGCTCAATCTCTGGGGATTTGGTCCGCAGGCCCGTGGGGAAAAAGTCCCGACCGCCGAAGCGCTCGCCGAAGCCCGCAAGCGCGTCGGTCATGAACACTTGCGTATCGATGGCGACCGGTTGTGCAAGGACGCCGCCGTCGAGGTCGACTTCAACAGCATCGCCGCCGGTTATGCGGTGGACACGATTGCCGCAAGACTCGAGACGATGGGCATTCATGACTATATCGCCGAGGCCACGGGAGAGCTCAAGGCGTCCGGCAAGAAGGCTGACGGCTCGCCGTGGCGCATTGCCCTGGAAGAGCCTCGGGATGACCGGCAGGTCGCCGAGCGGGTTATTGCTGTCGACGGCTATGGCCTGTCCACTTCCGGCGACTACCGGAATTATTTCGAGCAGGACGGGCAGCGTTTTTCCCACACCTTCGATGCGCGCAACGGTTCTCCTGTCTCGCACACACTGGCATCCGTCACGGTGATTCATCCTTCTGCGTTGATGGCCGATGGCCTATCGACGCTGTTGCTGATTCTCGGCCCGGAGCGCGGTTGGGACTACGCAGAAAAACATGATATCGGCGCATTTTTTGTGATTCGTGCCGATAAAGGTTTCGTCACACGCAGCAGCCACGCCTTTGAACGCCTCAGTGGCAAAAAAACCGAGTGATTGCGGCAATTTGAGCATTGAAAACTGGCGTTCTAGTGCAGGCAAAAGTAGCCTACGACGCGACCAAGGGTTAATGTGCGCGGCGTTGACGCTTCTATAGACTGTGTCCGGGTTCTGCACTGACCCCAAATTGTTCCTTCATGCCACGCATTGGCGTGATTTAGCCGCCGGTGCCGAGGGTGCCGCGGCCTGTTCTGAGGAGTACGCATGGCTGTCTACAACTACGACGTGGTGGTGTTGGGTTCCGGCCCGGCGGGGGAAGGCGCGGCAATGAACGCCGCCAAGGCAGGGCGCAAGGTGGCGATGGTCGATAGCCGTCGCCAGGTCGGCGGCAACTGCACTCACTTGGGCACCATCCCGTCCAAGGCACTGCGTCACTCGGTGCGGCAGATCATGCAGTTCAACACCAACCCGATGTTCCGGGCCATCGGTGAGCCGCGCTGGTTCTCGTTCCCGGACGTGTTGAAAAGCGCCGAGAAAGTCATCTCCAAACAAGTCGCTTCGCGTACCGGCTACTACGCCCGTAACCGCGTCGACGTGTTCTTCGGCACCGGCAGCTTCGCCGACGAGCAAACCATCGAGGTGGTCTGCGCCAACGGCGTGGTCGAAAAACTGGTGGCCAAGCACATCATCATCGCCACCGGTTCGCGTCCTTATCGCCCGGCGGACATCGATTTCCACCACCCGCGCATCTACGATAGCGACACCATCCTCAGCCTCGGCCACACCCCGCGCAAACTCATCGTCTACGGCGCCGGCGTGATCGGTTGCGAATACGCCTCGATCTTCAGTGGCCTGGGTGTATTGGTCGAACTGGTGGACAACCGCGGCCAGCTGCTGAGCTTCCTCGACTCGGAAATTTCCCAGGCGTTGAGCTATCACTTCAGCAACAACAACATCACGGTTCGCCACAACGAAGACTACGACCGCGTCGAAGGCGTGGACAATGGCGTGATCCTGCACCTCAAGTCCGGCAAGAAGATCAAGGCCGACGCCTTGCTCTGGTGCAACGGCCGTACCGGCAACACCGATCAGCTGGGTCTGGAAAACATCGGCGTGAAGGTCAACAGCCGTGGCCAGATCGAAGTCGACGAGGCGTACCGCACCTGCGTGCCGAACATCTACGGCGCCGGTGACGTGATCGGCTGGCCGAGCCTGGCCAGTGCCGCCCACGACCAAGGGCGTTCGGCCGCCGGCAGCATCGTCGATAACGGTAGCTGGCGCTTTGTGAATGACGTGCCGACCGGCATCTACACCATTCCGGAGATCAGCTCGATCGGCAAGAACGAGCAGGAACTGACCCAGGCCAAGGTGCCGTACGAAGTGGGCAAGGCCTTCTTCAAGAGCATGGCGCGGGCGCAGATCGCCGGCGAGCCGCAAGGCATGCTGAAGATCCTGTTCCACCGCGAAACCCTGGAAGTACTGGGCGTTCACTGTTTCGGTTATCAGGCGTCGGAGATCGTGCACATCGGTCAGGCGATCATGAACCAGCCGGGCGAACTGAACACGTTGAAGTACTTCGTCAACACCACGTTCAACTACCCGACCATGGCCGAAGCCTATCGGGTAGCCGCGTACGACGGCCTCAACCGGCTTTTTTGACGGGCTCCGGCCGGTGGCCTGAGCCGGCCGGGGAGACCGATTTCAGCAATTCTCGAGCGTGGCGGTGGCCAAACCGGGAAAGTCTGTAATCAGGCTGTCAACGCCGAAGTCGGCGAGTCTGCGCATCAGTGCGGGCTCGTTGACGGTCCACACCGACACATGCAGCCCCTGACGCTGCGCCCTTTGCAGGCGTTCCGGCGTGCACAGGGTCCAGTTCAGCGCCAGAATCTCACAGCCATAGCTGGCCGCGACCTTCAGCGGGTCGAGCCAGGCATACTCGGCCACCAGCCCGCGGGATACGTCCGGCACCAGTTCCAGCGCAGCCTTGAGCACTTCACGGGAGCTTGAGGTGATGGTCACCTTGTCCATCAGGCCATGACGCTGCACCATCTCGCGAATCGCCAGCACGGTGGTTGCCGCACGCATCCTTGATGCGCTTTTGACTTCCAGTTGCCAGTGATCGAAGTCGCATTTCTCGAACAGTTCTTCCAGCGTCGGAATCGGGCACGGCTTGATCCAGCCCGGGCCACCCTTGCGTGCGTCATAGGTCACAAGTTCGGCCGCCGTGTGTTCCACTACCTTGCCGCGACGGTCCGTGGTGCGTTTGAGGGTCGGGTCGTGGATGACCATCAATTCGCCGTCCATGGACAGGTGCAGGTCCAGTTCGCAGCGACGCACGCCGTGCTTGAGACATTGCTGAAAGCTGGTCAGGGTGTTTTCCGGTGCTTCGCCCTTGGCGCCGCGATGGCCGTAGATGAGGGTCACGGTTCTTCCTTAAATTAATTGCCTGATTCGAGATGTTCGCGGGCCAGGCGTCGTTCCTGGGCCTGCTTTTGCAAGATGTGGCGGGCCAGCAGTTGGCGCTGGGCGTCGGTCGGGTGTTCGAACTCGGTACCGATGTCATGGCCGTCGCCCTTGCGGTCGCAATGGGTGACGCGGGCACGCAGCAGCAGGCCCAGTGCTTGCGGCATCAGCACCAGCTTGACCGACAGGCGTGCGCCGACGGCAAGGGGTGAGGGATGCTGAAAGTCGATGCCGCCTTCGGAGATGATCACCGGCTGCGGTTCGCCGATCTGCCCGAGTACTGTCAGAGCGACGACCTGACTCAGCAAATCGATGCGTTTGTTCTGGGATTTGAGAAATGCGGCGGTCGTGCGGTCGCGTTCGCTGATCTGGCGCAACAGGTGTTGCGACTCGAATTCGCTCAGGTGCAGTTCGCTGAGCAAGTTGAAGAGTGGGGAAGCATCCTGCAACACTTCCTGGCCTGCGGCTTCAGAAGCGGACAGGGGCCGAATTTCCAGTGCGATCGTATCCTCGATACGGTAGTATTCGCGGCGATCTTCTTCATCTAATGTCGACATGGCGAACCCATGGTAGCGGCGGTGGTCTGAGTGTAAAGCTGGTTATCGACCCCCGCCACAAGGACGTTCCTTTTCCCTCCGAACAAGCCCCGACATGTTCAGACCTCTCTTCGTATTTATCGGCACGCGTTACACCCGTGCAAAGCGTCGCAATCATTTTGTGTCATTCATTTCCCTGACTTCGATGATCGGGCTCGCCCTTGGCGTGGTCGTGATGATCGTGGTGCTGTCGGTGATGAACGGCTTCGATCATGAGATGCGCACCCGCGTGCTGGGCATGGTGCCCCACGCGACCATCGAGTCCGGCGAAGCAATCAGCGATTGGCAAAGCCTGGCCGCCAAGGTCAAGCAGAACCCGCAAGTGACGGCCGTGGCGCCGTTTACGCAAATGCAGGGTTTGCTGACCAACAACGGCAAGGTCTCGAAAGTGCTGCTCAACGCCATCGACCCGGCCCAAGAGCGCCAGGTGTCTATCATCGATCAATTCATGACCCAGGGAAAACTCGACGATCTGGTGCCGGGCGAGTTCGGCATCGTCATCGGCGACAAGGCCGCGGCCAAGCTCGGCGCGGCCATCGGCGACAAGCTGACGTTCGTCGCGCCGGAAGTCACCGTGACCCCGGCCGGGATGTTCCCGCGCATGAAGCGCTTTACCGTGGTCGGCATCTTCCATGTCGGCGCCGGTGAACTCGATGGCTATCTTGGCGTCACCAACCTGCAGGATCTGGCCCGGCTGCACCGCTGGAAACCGGATCAGGTCCAGGGCCTGCGCCTGAAGTTCGACGATCTGTTCCAGGCACCGCGCACCGCGTGGAGCATCGCCCGCGATCTCGGCGAGGACCGCTTCTACGCCCGCGACTGGACCCGTACCCACGGCAACCTGTACCAGGCTATCCGCATGGAAAAAGCCATGATTGGCCTGTTGCTGCTGCTGATCGTTGCCGTCGCTGCGTTCAACATCATTTCCACGCTGGTGATGGTGGTGAACGACAAGAAGGGCGATATCGCGATTCTGCGCACGCTGGGCGCCACGCCGGGCACGATCATGCGTACGTTCATGGTGCAGGGCACCGTCATTGGCGTAGTTGGCACAGTGATCGGCGCCGTGGTCGGGATCTTCGCCGCGTTGAACGTCAGTGCCGCGATCTCGGCCCTCGAAGGCCTGATCGGGCACAAGTTCCTCAACGCCGATGTGTACTTCATCGATTACCTGCCGTCGCAGGTGCAGAGCCAGGACGTCGTAATGGTCTGCTCCGCGGCGTTGGTCCTTAGTTTCCTCGCCACCCTGTATCCAGCCTGGCGTGCCGCGCGCACCCAGCCTGCGGAGGCGCTACGTTATGAGTGAGTCGGGCATGAGCGATAAAGCAATCTTGAGCTGCCGCAGCCTGGGCAAGTCCTACGAGGAAGGCCCTGAATCGGTGGAAGTGTTGGCCGGCCTGCAACTGGAGTTGCACCCGGGAGAACGTGTGGCAATTGTCGGCAAGTCGGGCTCGGGCAAAAGTACCTTGCTCAATCTGCTGGGCGGCCTCGATACACCGACCAAGGGCAGCGTCTGGCTCGATGGTGAAGAACTGTCGGCACTGAGCGAGAAGAAACGCGGCCTGCTGCGTAATCGCGCCCTCGGCTTCGTGTACCAGTTCCACCACCTGCTGCCGGAATTCACCGCCCTGGAAAACGTCTGCATGCCGCTGCTGATCGGCAAGACCGCGATCCCCGAAGCGCGTCAGCGTGCCACGGCGTTGCTGGAGCGGGTAGGGCTGGGCCATCGCCTGGAGCACAAACCGGCCGAATTGTCCGGTGGTGAGCGTCAGCGTGTGGCCATCGCCCGTGCCCTGGTGAACAATCCGGGCCTGGTGATGCTCGACGAGCCGACCGGCAACCTCGATTCTCACACCGCCCAGGGGATCCAGGACTTGATGCTGGAGCTCAGCACCTCGATGCGCACGGCGTTCCTGGTGGTGACCCACGACATGAACCTGGCCCGCCAGATGGATCGCGTCCTGCACTTGCAGGAAGGTTGCCTCACTCCTATCTGATTGGCTGAAACCCGATGTCTGAAAAGGCGTCGGGTCATTTATTTCCATACGGTGCCCCAGCGAATGTTCAGACCGTTATCGATCTTTATCGGCACGCGCTATACCCGCGCCAAGCGCCGCAATCGCTTTGTTTCCTTTATCTCGATGACCTCGATGATCGGTCTCGCCCTCGGCGTACTGGCGATGATCGTGGTGCTGTCGGTGATGAACGGCTTTCAGCGCGAAATGAGCTCGCGCATCCTCGGCATGGTGCCCCATGCCACCATCGTCGGCGTCAACCCGATTGACGACTGGAAGCCCGTGGCAGCGGCGGCAATGAAAAACCCGGAAGTGACGGCGGCGGTGCCGTTCACCGAGATGGAAGGCATGCTGTCCTATAAGGGCACGATGCAGCCTATCCAGGTCAGTGGTGTCGATCCGGCGCTGGAAGGCCAGGTGTCGATTGTCGCCAAGCACATCGTTCAGGGCAGCCTCGAAGCCCTGAAACCGGGCGAGTTCGGCGTGGTGATCGGTGAGATCACGGCGCGCCGCTTCCGCTTGAACGTCGGCGACAAGATCACCCTGATCGTGCCGGAGGTCAGCAATGCGCCGGGCGGCATCACCCCGCGCATGCAACGGCTGAATGTGGTCGGCGTGTTCAAGGTCGGCGCCGAACTGGACGGCACCATGGCGCTGATCCACATGGCCGATGCCGCGCAGATGCAGCACTGGGAGCCGAATCAGGTGCAGAGCGTGCGCCTGGCGGTGAAGGATCTGTATGCCGCGCCGCAAGTGTCGAGCGACATCGCCACGGGGCTGGGCGCAGCCTACAAGGCTGACGACTGGACCCACACCCAGGGCAGCCTGTTCAGCGCGATGAAGATGGAAAAAACCATGATCGGCCTGCTGTTGCTGATGATCGTCGCGGTGGCGGCATTCAACATCATCGCGACTCTGATCATGGTGGTGAACGATAAGGGCGCGGACATCGCGATCCTGCGTACCATCGGCGCCACGCCACGGCAGATCATGGCGATCTTCGTGGTGCAGGGCACGGTGATCGGCATCGTCGGCACCTTGATTGGTGGTGTGTTGGGCGTGATTGCCGCGCTGAACGTCAGCCAGATCGTGGGCTGGATCGAGCGGGTCAGCGGGCAGCACATCTTCAGTTCCGACGTGTATTTCGTCAGCAACCTGCCGTCCGAACTGCAAGGCGCAGATGTGGCGCTGATCTGCACGGCCGGCTTTGTCATGAGCTTCCTGGCCACGGTTTATCCGGCCTGGCGGGCGGCGAAGATCGAGCCGGCTCATGCGTTGCGGTATTCGTAAGCCGTTACACCGCTTTCGCGAGCAAGCCCGCTCCCACAGGGATCTGCGTCGTACACAGATTATGTGAACGCCACAAAACACTGTGGGAGTGGCGGTGCGACGATTCGACTTGCCCGCGAAGGGGTCGGAACTGCCGGCCTCAATCCCCCCTTGGCAACTCGATCACAAACCGCGTCCACCCATTCTCCGATTCGCAACGAATCTGCCCGCCATGGGCACGGATGATTGACTGGGTGATCGCCAGCCCCAATCCGGCATGTTCGCTACTGCCTTCACGACGCGCCGGATCGGCCCGGTAAAACCGGTCAAAAAGGCGCGGCAATAGATCTTCGGCAATCTGTTGGCCCGTATTTTCAACGCTCAGGCGCAACTCTTTTGCCTGATCGACGATTCGCACCCGAACCTCGCCATCGACCGGCGTGAACCGCAGTGCGTTGTCCAGCAGGTTCGACAGCGCCCGCCGTAACATGCTGCGGTCGCCTTCGATGTGGGCATTGCCGTCACGGCTCAGTTTTACCTGCGCGTCTTCGGCCAGCGGCGCAAAAAACTCCAGTAGCAGATCCGCTTCCTCCGCCAGTTCCAGTGGCTCGCATTTGGGCATTAACAAGCCGTGATCGGCTTTCGCCAGATAGAGCATGTCGTTGACCAGTTGCGCCATCCATTGCAGTTCTTCGAGGTTGCTGTGCAGGGCTTCGCGGTAGTCCTCGATGGGGCGAGGGCGGGTGAGGGTGACCTGGGTGTGGGTCAGCAGGTTCGACAATGGCGTGCGCAGTTCATGGGCAATGTCGGCGGAGAACGCGGACAGACGCTGAAACGAGTCGTCGAGGCGTCCGAGCATGGCGTTGAAGTTGTGGGCCATTTCCGCCAGTTCCAGCGGCATGTTTTCTTCAGGCAGCCGCGAGTTCAGTGACTGAGCGGAAACACCGCTGGCCACCGCACTGATCCGCCGCAACGGGCGCAGGCCGCTGCGGGCCGCCCAGGCGCCCAGCAGCGCGGTGGCCAGGGCTGACAGGCCGACGGTCAGCCAGATCAAATGCTGCATGCGTTGCAGGAAGTGCTGGTGGTGGGTGATGTCCAGCAGCAGGGTCAGTTGCGGTGACTCGGGTTTGTCCACGAAAAGCGGTGCATTCAGCACCCGGTAATCCATGCCTTCATGGCTCACCGTCGACAATCCGGGCTGGCGCGGCAATGCCTGGGGAATGTTGGTCGAGCTGTCATACCAGCGCTGGCCGTCGCTGCCGGTGATTCGCAGGGACAGGTCAGCCTGCCGGCTCAATTCCTCGGCCAGTTTCACCTCGCTATCACTCGACTGAAGGTCGTGCAGGGCCCGACGCAAGCCAATCAGCTTGCCGTCCAGCAGTTGCTGGTCGAGTTCAACAAAGTGCGCCTCACTGGCGCGGCTGAACAGCACCCCGGCGAACAGCGACACCACAGCGGTGCACGCGGCAAACAGTAGAGCCAGGCGGGTGCTCAAGGAGAGGCGGCGCATCAGGCGGGGCGCTCTTCAAGGACGTAGCCCATGCCGCGCACGGTATGAATCAGCTTGTTGGGGAATTCATCGTCGATCTTCAGCCGCAGGCGACGGATCGCCACCTCGATGACATTGGTGTCGCTGTCGAAATTCATGTCCCAGACCTGGGACGCAATCAGCGATTTGGGCAGGACTTCGCCCTGGCGGCGCAGAAGCATTTCCAGCAGGGCGAATTCCTTGGCGGTCAGGTCGATGCGCTGGCCGCTGCGTTCGACCCGGCGACGGATCAGGTCCAGGCGCAAATCGGCCAATTGCAGGCTGGTTTCCTGGGGCGTGGCGCTGCCGCGACGCAACAGGCTGCGGACCCGGGCCAACAGTTCGGAGAAGGCAAATGGCTTGACCAGATAGTCATCGGCGCCCAGTTCGAGGCCGTGAACCCTGTCCTCCACGGCGTCACGGGCGGTCAGAAAAAGTACCGGCGTGTCCAGGCCGGCGCTGCGCACTGCTTGCAGAATCTGCCAGCCATCACGACCGGGCAGCATCACATCGAGAATCAGCAGGGCATATTCGCCGCTGAGGGCCAATTGCTGGCCGGTAGTGCCATCGGCCACCAGTTCGGTGTTGAAGCCGGCCTCGGCCAGGCCCTGGCGCAGGTAATGGCCGGTTTTCGGTTGGTCTTCGACGATCAGCAGTTTCATGGGCGACTCTTGGCAAGTGGAACGAACGCTTTATACCGTGGGAAGCATTGGCACAGGGCAACCTGTCAAAGTTGTAATCTGGCTGTCAGGTTGCGGGCAGTGCCGGCAGTTTAGAGTTTTACGCACGCTGAGCCTTATCTTGTTGGAGTATGACAATGTTTTTACGCAAATCCGTGGCGCAAATCCTGTGTTTGCTGGCGCTGAGTTCGCCGGTGTGGGCCGATTCGGGGTATAGCTACGATTTCGGTCAACCGGCCCCGGCGGCCAAGGCGAACCGCAGCATTGAGGTAGTGATGGGTGATATGTCCTTCACACCTGAGGCCATCGACATCAAGGCCGGGGAAACCGTGCGCTTCGTGCTGGTCAATAAAGGCCGGCTGTTGCATGAATTCAACCTGGGGGATGCGGCGATGCACGCCAAACACCAGCAGGAAATGTTGCAGATGCAACAGAGCGGCATGCTGTCGCCCACCGGCATGAAGGCAATGGATCACGGCGACATGGCCGGCATGGATCACAGCAAAATGGACCATGGCATGAAGCATGACGACCCCAATAGCGTGCTGGTGGAGCCGGGCAAGACCGCCGAGCTGACCTGGGCCTTCAGCAAGGCCACCAGCCTTGAGTTTGCCTGCAACATCCCCGGTCATTACCAGGCCGGCATGGTCGGCAAACTGACTGTCAGTCAGTAAGCACTCAAAGGCGGGAGCAAAGGCTGATAGAATCCGCTGATTCTTCAGTCAGGTTTCCGCCATGCATCCCGCAGCCGAACACTCGCCGCTGGGCAAGTCCAGCGAATACATCGCCACCTACACGCCGTCCTTGCTGTTCCCGATCCCGCGCACCGTGAAGTGGGCGGAACTGGGCCTGACGGCGCAAACACTGCCGTATAAAGGCGTGGACTTCTGGAATTGCTTCGAGCTGTCCTGGCTGTTGCCTTCGGGCAAGCCGGTGGTGGCGATCGGCGAATTCAGCATTCCGGCGGATTCGCCGAACATCATCGAGTCGAAGTCGTTCAAGCTGTACCTCAACTCCCTGAACCAGACGCCGTTTGTCGATACCGCGAGCCTTGAGGCGACGCTGGCCAAGGACTTGTCAGCGGCTGCCGGCAAGCCGGTGGGCGTACGTATTCGCAGCCTCAAGGATGTGGAGAGTGAAGGCGTCGTGGCTTTGCCGGGCGTGTGCATCGATGAGCTGGATATCAGTGTCAGCAATTACGAGCATCCACGGCCGGAACTGCTGCGTTGCGATGATTCGCGCATTGTCGAGGAGAGCGTGCACAGCCATTTGCTCAAGTCCAACTGCCCGGTCACCAGCCAGCCGGACTGGGGCAGTGTGGCGGTGGAGTACCGTGGCGCGGCGCTGGATCACGCGAGCCTGCTCGAGTACATCGTCAGCTTCCGCCAGCACTCGGACTTCCATGAACAGTGCGTAGAGCGCATCTTCCTTGACCTGCAGCGGTTGCTCAAGCCGGAGAAACTGACGGTGTATGCGCGTTATGTGCGCCGTGGCGGGCTGGATATCAACCCGTATCGCAGCACTGAAGAGGTGCAGCTGCCGAACCACCGCCTGGTCCGCCAATGAAGATCTAATGTGGGAGCGGGCTTGCTCGCGAAAGCGGTGGGTCAGTCAACATCATCGTTGAATGTGAAGCCGCCTTCGCGAGCAAGCCCGCTCCCACAGGGGATTGCGTTTCAGATCGTGGAAATTAAAAAGTCCCGCCATCGCCAGCGGGTTTTTTTGCATCTGGAGGGTTCAGATTCCCATGTTGGCCAAGGCCTGCCCGATGTTGCGCAGGGTGCCGGCAAGGGTAGGGTGTTCGAGCTCGAATCGTTCCACGGCCAGGTTGACGCCGTCGGCAAGGCTGGAATCCTGGGTTTTGGTTTCAAGCTCAAGCTTCAATTCAATCTGCTGCATGAGCTCGTGCAGCTCGGCGCGTTCTGCTTCAGACAATGGAGGATTCTGTTCCAATTGCTCGCGCAGGGCATTGAGCTGTTCTTGCAGTTCGCGGGCAGGCATAGCGTTCTTCCTTCTATCGATAGGCACTGGCATAGACCATGGCGGCACGCCAAGGCGGCGCGCCAAAGGTCGATGGCTATCTTTAGATTAATCCACTCGCGGCCAATGTGCATGATCTCGGTCAGGGCTTTTCGCCCTTGAGCCGACGCAAGCTGATATCCGCCAGGCAGGTGTCGAGTTCACCGAGGTGATCGATCACCGAATGCACGCCCAGACCGAACAGTTGCATCGTCGCCTTGGCGCGTTTGATGTCCCGCTCTTGCGAGGTCAACGCTTGCCATTGCTCGGGTGCCAGCCCGCACAGCGAGCCGCAGGACGCCAGGCCGATGGTCCACAACCCGGCATTGAGCCCCGCTTGCAGCAAACGGGGTTCGCCGCTCACCAGCACACAGCCGTCGAGTCGCTCGACGTTCAGGGTCATCAAGGCTTGCCAGCAGGCATTCGGGGCGGGCCATGGTTGGTTTGTTGCTGGATGTTGCGAGGGTTTGATCCATTCCGGCAGCGCAGCGGCCAGGGAATGGCTGAGGGCAGGGGGCAGTTCATCGAGCCACGCGCAGGGGATTTGCTGGCGCTGCAAGCTGCGCAGGCTATCCAGTGCGCCGGGTGTGGCCTCGGCGTGTTCGGCCGAGTGACTGCCGTGCCGGTGCGTGTGCGCGCCGAAATCCACCAGGCAGCCACTGAGGCCGAACAGTACGGCGGTCAGGCAGGGTGCGGTTTGGGGCAAGGCTTCGGCGAGCGGCATGTGGACGTCCCTGAAATAGTCTGAAGGCTAGTGGGCGACGGTGACAGTTGAATGACATGGATGTGAATCGCTCACATTTGGCACGATTCCTTCTGTGTGGAACTCGTGCAAAGTGCGTTAAATGGCGTTTACGTCTTATACTTGCCAGCTTATTGCCCGGGCCAAGTGCCCGAGCCGGTACAAACCAAGGAGTTTTTTCTATGCGCTGGAGCAATCATCTAGCCAGGATTTGTGTATTTGCCAGTGCGATGCTGGTTCCGTTCGTTGCCCAGGCAGCCACGGAAGAGGATCCTTGGGAAAGCGTCAACCGCCCGATTTACAAGTTCAACGACGTGATCGACACCTACGCGCTCAAACCGCTGGCCCAGGGCTACCAGTACGTGGCGCCGCAGTTTGTCGAAGACGGCGTTCACAACTTCTTCCAGAACATCGGTGATGTGCGCAACCTGGCCAACGATATCCTGCAGGCCAAACCTCGCGCCGCAGGCGTTGATACCGCGCGGATCATTTTCAATACCACCTTCGGCTTGCTGGGCGTCATCGATGTCGGCACCAAAATGGGCCTGCAGCGCAATGACGAAGACTTCGGTCAGACGCTGGGCTACTGGGGTGTCGGCAGCGGCCCTTACGTGATGCTGCCGCTGCTGGGGCCAAGCACCTTGCGTGATGCGCCGTCCAAGTACGTCGACAGCTATACCGGTGCTTATCGATACGTGAACGACGTGCCGGTGCGTAACTCGTTCTACGCACTGGACATCGTCGATACCCGTGCCAACCTGCTGTCGAGCGAGAAGCTGATCACCGGCGACAAGTACACCTTCATCCGTAATGCGTACTTGCAGAACCGTGAATTCAAGGTGAAAGACGGTCAGGTCGAAGACGATTTCTGATCTCGACCGGTAAACTGAAAAAGGCGGCCATCAAGGCCGCCTTTTTTTTCTGTGAAGACCCCCGCACGCGGATGAAATAGCGCTTTTCGCTGTAGTCCCGAGCGGTTTGACTCATGGGTTCGAACCTTCCATTGGGTTACGGATTTGCCTGTTCTTATAACTCTCGGTGATTTGACAAATAAAGACGTCAAGCGACCATCGGCGTGAGCTTGAAACACCCCGCGGATGGGAGTACCGTCTGCGCCTTAGAAGGGCACCTCTGGTGTACACGTGTGTAGGGCAAATGCCCGAAAGCGGTGCGACAGAGAGGCTAGAAAGCGAATCCAGTAGTCAGCGCCGGGCCAAAGTCCCCGCCTGCTACGCCAACCTAATTCTGGCGCCGTTTGCCCACATGCCAAAAACCAGTGCCACGCTGCTGATAATCGATGATGACGAAGTAGTGCGCGCGAGCCTCGCCGCCTATTTGGAAGACAGTGGTTTCAGCGTCTTGCAGGCCAGCAATGGTCAGCAGGGTCTTCAGGTATTCGAGCAAGACAAGCCCGACTTGGTCATCTGCGATCTGCGCATGCCGCAGATGGGCGGACTCGAACTCATTCGCCAGGTGACCGAGCTGTCGCCGCAAACCCCGGTGATCGTGGTGTCGGGTGCCGGCGTGATGAATGACGCGGTCGAAGCCCTGCGCCTGGGCGCGGCGGACTACCTGATCAAGCCTCTCGAAGATCTGGCCGTGCTCGAGCACTCCGTGCGCCGGGCCCTGGATCGTGCGCGCCTGCTGCTGGAGAACCAGCGCTACCGCGAGAAGCTGGAGAAGGCCAACCGCGAGCTCGAAGCCAGCCTGAACCTGCTCCAGGAGGACCAGAACGCCGGTCGCCAGGTGCAGATGAACATGCTGCCGGTCAGCCCCTGGACCATCGACGAGTTCAAGTTTGCTCACCAGATCATCCCGTCGCTGTACCTGTCGGGTGATTTCGTCGACTACTTCCGGGTCGACGAGCGCCGGGTCGCCTTTTACCTGGCGGATGTTTCCGGTCACGGCGCCTCTTCAGCCTTCGTCACCGTGCTGTTGAAGTTCATGACCACGCGCCTGCTGTTCGAATCCAAGCGCAGCGGCACCTTGCCGGAATTCAAGCCTTCAGAGGTTCTTGGTCATATCAACCGGGGCCTGATCAGTTGTAAGCTGGGAAAACACGTCACAATGGTCGGTGGAGTCATCGACGAGGAGACAGGTTTGTTGACCTATAGCATCGGCGGTCATCTGCCGTTGCCAGTGTTGTACACGCCAGACAGTGTTCGTTATCTGGAAGGGCGTGGTCTGCCGGTGGGCCTCTTCAACGAAGCCACCTACGAAGACCATGTGCTGGAACTGCCACCGACGTTCAGCCTGACGCTGATGTCTGATGGCATTCTGGATCTTTTGCCAGAACCCACACTCAAAGAAAAAGAGGCGGCGTTGCCCCAACGGGTCAAGGCTGCGGGCGGCACCCTGGATGGGTTGCGGCAGGTTTTTGGATTGGCCACGCTAGGGGAGATGCCGGATGATATCGCCCTGTTGGTGTTGAGCAGGAATCTTTGATGAGTACCGGTAGAATCCAGTTCGCCGAGCAGGATGGCACCTTCGTCCTGAAGTTCGTCGGTGAAGTTCGCCTGACCCTGTGTTCGGCGTTGGATGCGACTATTGAGCGGATCTTCAGCGCGTTGAATTTCAACACGATCGTGATCGATCTGACCGAAACCCGCAGCATCGACAGCACCACGCTTGGCCTGCTGGCCAAGCTGTCGATCCTGTCGCGGCAGAAGGTCGGCCTGCTGCCGACCGTCGTCACCACCCACGAGGACATCACGCGGCTGCTGCAGTCCATGGGCTTCGAGCAGGTGTTCAACATCGTTGACAAGCCGGTGCCGTGCCCGGAATGCCTGGACGATCTGCCAGACCAGGATCAGTCCGAAGAAGTGGTGCGGATCAAGGTGCTCGAAGCGCACAAGATCCTCATGGGCCTGAACGACACCAATCGTGAAGCCTTTCATGACCTGGTGAATGCGCTGGAGCGCAATTGATCCCCTGAAGTGATGTGGCCTTGGCTGGCTAAACACAGATTCGCCATTCACCACAATCCACTGTGGGATCGCCGCACCGCCGCTCCCACATTGGTTTTGCACTGAGCGCACGATTCGGTTTCAACCCACAATCCCTGTGAATGCGAGACTGTGTCTAGTCCTGAAATAGGTTTACACCTGTTTCACCCCAACGCCCGATGCACCGCATCGGGCGTTTTGTATTTCAA
>NZ_JBWKWD010000063.1:0-16443 GCF_059422045.1 Pseudomonas sp. GW821-FHT02A08 | reverse complement strand
ACCAACGTCGAAACCACCGTCACCGACGAGCCGGGTACGGGCACCCCAACCGACAACCAGGGCGACAAGGTCACCGTGAGCATCGAAGGCAATGGCGGCGTGCAGGAAAACCTCGCGCCGACCTTCACCGTCAAGGTCGACCAGAAGCTCGATCACGACCTCAAGGTCACCTTGAGCAACGGTGGCACCGTCACCATTGAAGCCGGCAAGCTGTCGGCCATCTACACCGCGCCGGTGCAGGGTGACGACGTCTACAAGGACGGCCAGACCCTCACGGTTGGTGTCAGCGACGCGACGGTTGACGGCAAGGCGTTCGAAAACCTGGTGATCGACGGCACGGCGGCCAACGTGGCCATCACCGACACCGTCAGCGAAGTCATTGCCACTTTGACCGCGGACAAATCCACCGTCGCTGAAGGCGGTTCGGTGACTTACACCGTGACCCTGACCAACGCCGCCGGTCTGCCGATCAACAACCACGGTCCGTTGGAGTTCACCCTCTCCGACGGCACCAAGATCACCGTCCCGGCCAATACCGCGACCGGCACGGCGACCATCGCCGCTGCCGACGACGTGTTCACCGGCGGCCAGGCACCGATCGTCAACAAACTCGAGAGTGTTACTGGCGCAGACAACTTCGAAAAACTGACCCTGAACCAGACCAACGTCGAAACCACTGTCACCGATGAGCCATCGGGCCAGGGCGACCAGGTCACCGTCAGCATCGAAGGCAATGGCGGCGTGCAGGAAAACCTCGTGCCGACCTTCACCGTCAAGGTCGACCAGAAGCTCGATCACGACCTCAAGGTCACCCTGAGCAACGGTGGCACCGTCACCATTGAAGCGGGCAAGCTGTCGGCCATCTACACCGCGCCGGTGCAGGGCGACGACGTCTACAAGGACCCGAGCAACCTGAGCCTGACCGTCGGTTCGGCCAGCGTCGACGGCAAGACCTTCGAAAACCTGGTGATCGACGGCACCGCGGCCAACGTGGCCATCACTGACACCGTCAGCGAAGTGATCGCCACCCTGACCGTGGACAAGTCCACCGTGGCTGAAGGCGGGTCGGTGACTTACACCGTGACCCTGACCAACGCCGCCGGTCTGCCGATCAATAACCACGGTCCGTTGGAGTTCACCCTCTCCGACGGTACGAAGGTGACTGTTCCAGCGAACGGAACCTCCGCTTCCGCCACCATCATCGCCAAGGATGACGTCTACACCGGTGGCCAGCCGTCCATCGTCAACAAGCTGGAATCGGTCAGCGGCGCGGACAACTTCGAGAAGTTGACCCTGGGCAAGGACCAGTTCACCACCACCGTCACCGATGAGCCATCAGGTCAGGGCGACAAGGTCACCGTCAGCATCACCAGCAACGGCGATGTACAGGAAAACCTCGCGCCGACCTTCACCGTCAAGGTTGACCAGAAGCTCGATCACGACCTCAAGGTCACCCTGAGCAACGGTGGCACCGTCACCATTGAAGCCGGCAAGCTGTCGGCCATCTACACCGCGCCGGTGCAAGGCGACGACGTCTACAAGGACCCGAGCAACCTGAGCCTGACCGTCGGTTCGGCCAGCGTCGATGGCAAGGCCTTCGAAAACCTGGTGATTGACGGCACCGCGGCCAACGTGGCCATCACTGACACCGTCAGCGAAGTCATCGCCACCCTGACCGTGGACAAGTCCACCGTGGCTGAAGGCGGTTCGGTGACTTACACCGTGACCCTGACCAACGCCGCCGGCCTGCCGATCAACAACCACGGCCCGTTGGCGTTCACCCTCTCCGACGGCACCAAAGTCACCGTTCCAGCGAATGCTGCGACCGGTTCCGCCACCATCATCGCCAAGGATGACGTCTACACCGGTGGCCAGCCGTCCATCGTCAACAAACTGGAATCGGTCAGCGGCGCTGACAATTTCGAGAAGCTGACCCTGGGCAAAGACCAGTTCACCACCGCTGTCACCGACGAAGCAGGTTCGGGCACGCCGAATACGCCGGCAAACACCGGTGACGTCACCACTATCAGCATCTCGGGTGATACATCTGTCGTCGAGGGTCAGGCCGCGCATTACACCCTCGCACTGACCAACCCGGCTCACGGTGAAGTGACCGTAACCCTGACCTACTCCGGCACCGCAGCCAATGGTGTGGACTTCACCGGTGTGACGACGGTCAAGATCCCGGCGAATGCCAGCAGTGTGCCGTTCGACATTTCGACCATCGATGACCGGATCACCGAAAGCACCGAAAACTTCGTGGTCAAGATCGACTCGGCCACCGGCGGCAACTTCGAAAACCTGGCGATCAGCACGTCCAATGGCAGCGTCAACACTTCGATTATCGACAACGATGCACCACCAGTACTGGACCTCGACGCCAACAACTCCAGCGGCGCCACCGGGGCCGATTACAAGGTGACATTCACCGAGAACACCCCGGGGGCGGGTGTGTCGATCGGCGATACCGACCTGAGCATCACCGACCCGGACAGCACGATGCTGACCGGCGCGACCATCGTGCTGACCAACCGTCAGGACGGCGATGCGCTGAACCTGGGCAACAGCGTCAACGGCATCACCATCAATGCCAACAGCACCAATGGCACCGTCACCCTGACCCTGTCGGGTAACGCGACGCTGGCCGACTACATGCAGCAGATCAAGAACATCACCTTCACCAACGGCAGTGAAAACCCGAGCACCGTGCCACGCACCATCACCGTGACGGTGACCGATGGCAGCAACTACTCCAACACCGCGACCACCACGGTCAACGTGGTGGCGGTCAATGACGCACCGGTCGCAGCACCGATCAATGTCACCGGCACCGAAGACACGCCGCTGGTCCTCGGCTGGTCGACCTTCGGCGTCAGCGACGTCGACAGCCCGGCAACCAGCCTGGGCGTGAAAATCACCCAGCTGCCGGTCGAGGGCAAACTGCAGTACCTGGACGGTTCGACCTGGAAAGACGTCGCCGCCAACCAGACCTTCAGCAAAGCCGACATCGACGCTGGCAAACTGCGCTTCATGCCGGATGCCAACGAATCGGGCGTGGACGGATACGGCGGTACCAACCTGGGAAACAACCAGTCCGACTACGCACAAATCAAGTTCCAGCCAACCGACGGCCAGACGCTAGGCAACACCGGCACGATCAAGATCGACATCACGCCAGTGGCGGATGCGCCGACCCTGAGCGTTGCCGACAACAGCGTCAGGTCCACCGGGTTGATCAAGGAAGTCTGGACCGGTCTGTCGGGCCTGGGCACCAGCGGCAGCGGCGCGGACTCGACCACGCTGAAAAACGTGATCGACGCCGCGGGTACACCGAACTCCAAAGGCACCGTGACCAACGTGCAGTCCGACGGTAGCGTGACCGCCGGTACGGCATCGAAAACCTCTGGCCTGATCTACCTCGAAGCCGGCAAGACCTACACCTTCAGCGGTACCGGTGATGACAGCCTGCTGGTGACCATCGGCGGCAAGAACGTAGCCGCGATTACGTGGGGCGCGGGCGGCAACCTCAATGGTTCGTACACCCCGACTACCAGCGGTTACTACACCCTGGACATTTACCACCACAACCAGAGCGGCCCGGGCAGCTATGACGTCAACCTGTCGGTCAATGGCAGCACGCCGATCGACCTGAGCAGTGCCGGCGTACCGATTTACACCGGCGTTTCGGATCTGGTGAATGCCGGCGTGACCGTGTCCGACTTGCACGGCACCAATGGCGAAGGCTACTACGACGGTTACAAACTCAATACCGGCGCCGAAGGCACCAGTGTGAAATTGTCCGCCATCACCACCGCGCTGACCGACACCGATGGCTCGGAAAGCCTGAGCCTGAAGATCAGCGGCATGCCGGTCGGCTCGGTGCTCACCGACGGCGCGGGACATACCTTCACGGTCACCGCGACCAATGGCGAGGCGAACGTGACGGGCTGGAGCCTCGGCTCTCTGACCGTCACTCCACCCGCGTACTTCAACGGCCAGTTCAACCTGACCGTGACCTCGACCTCCACCGAGGCCCTGGGTGGTTCGGCCAGCAGCACTTCGCAAATTCCCGTGACCGTGTACCCGACGGTCTACAACGCCGTCACCGCCACCGCGGCCGATGACTCCGTCACCGGCACCGACGGCAATGACATCATCGTCGCCGACATCGGTGGCCTGACCGTGGTGCCGGGCACCAACTACAACATCGCGTTCATGGTCGACAGCTCCGGCAGTATGAGTTCCTCGTCGATCAACTCGGCCAAGGACTCACTGACGTCGGTGTTCAACACCCTCAAGCAAAGCCTGGGCAGCAACTCGGGCACGGTGAACATCTTCCTGGTGGACTTCGATACCCAGGTCAACAAGTCGGTGTCGGTGAACCTCAATAACCCCGATGCGCTGACTCAATTGAAGGCGACTCTGGACTCGATGTCGTCCGGCGGCGGCACCAACTACGAGGACGTGTTCAAAACCACGGCCAACTGGTTCCAGAGTGCGGACGCCGTGGCCAACACCGGGGCGAAGAACCTCACGTATTTCATTACTGACGGCAAGCCGACTTACTATCAGAGCGGCGAGTCGACCAACCCGACCCTGTATGGCAGCACAACGCTCGATAGCCTGATCACCACGAGCAACTATCAGCTGGGTAAAGCGATCAGCCTGTTCCCCGACAGCACGCACCAGATCGACATTTCCGCCTCGGGCCAAGTGACGGTCTGGACCAAGACCAGCAACGGCAACAACGGCAACGGCAACGGCAATGGCAACGGCAACGGCCACGACAGCTGGTCATCCAAGGACTTCGGCTATCTGCATGCCCAGGGTGACGGCACCTACGAGTTCTCGGGTCGTGACGGTGACGGCAGCAGCACCGACGGGAACACCACCAGCAACTCCACTGGCAGCTTTACACTGCTGAGCAACCTGTCGAATGTCGAGGCCATTGGCCTCAACAACGGAGTGAGCCTCAACGACCTGAAACCGTACGACTCGAATCAAACGCCACAAACCAACATCGATCCGAAGGATCTGGCCAATTCGATCATCGGCCACACCGAAGCGACGATGCCGGGTCACGACACCGTCAGCGGGGGCGAAGGCAACGACCTTCTGTTCGGCGACCTGGTGAGCTTCAACGGCATTGCCGGCGAGGGTTACCAGGCCATGCAAGCCTTCGTGGCGCAGCAATCCGGTGTGGAAGTCAGCAAAGTCACCACCAGCAACGTGCACCAGTACATCACCGAGCATTACACCGCGTTCGATGTGTCCGGCACCCATGACGGTAACGACACCCTGCTGGGCGGTGCGGGCAATGACATCCTGTTCGGCTCGGGCGGTAACGACAGCCTCGACGGTGGCAAGGGCAATGACATCCTGCTCGGCGGTACCGGCAACGACACGTTGATGGGCGGACAGGGCAACGACATCCTGATCGGTGGTTCCGGCGGTGATACCTTCGTCTGGAAAGCGGGCGAAACCGGCAACGACGTGATCAAGGACTTCAAGGCCAGCGAAGGTGACCGGATCGACCTGCGCGATCTGTTGCAGGGCGAAACCGGCAGCACCATCGACAACTTCCTGAAGATATCCACGGTCGATGGCGTGTCGTCGTTGCAAGTCAGCTCGACCGGCCAGTTCAACTCGGGCAATGCCGCAGCCGCCACTCCGGACGTGACGATCAAGCTGGAGGGCAACAACTGGTCCAGCGCCAACCTGCACAACCTGATTGCCGGTAGCGACCCGACCATCAAAATCGATCACAACAACAGCTGATGCACGAAAACGGCCGCTCCCTGTGGGGCGGCCGTCACGTTTGCGCCCACTGCCCGGTGACGATATCGTCGCTGCGCCACATACTGGCGTGCAGTTGACCTATGCTGCTGACAGCACGACGCTGGTTCAATTCCGAGGGATGCTCAATGTTTTACGTGCAACGCGATGCGCAGGGCCTGTTGGTACGCGTGGAACCCGCCGCCTATGCCGAGGCCACGGAAACGCTGTCGGCCGACAATCATGAAATTCAGGCCTGGTTTGCCAACGCGGCTGTGGAAAACAGCCTTAAACAGCTCAAGCAAAGTGACCTGGAAATGATCCGGGTACTCGATGACTTGATTCAGGTGCTGACCCAGAAAGGCGTGATCCGCGTCACCGACCTGCCGACGGCGGCCCAGGCCAAGCTCATGGACCGAAACCAGGCGCGTGAGGCGCTGGGTGGGTTGAGTCAGTTGATAGATGAGGATGAAGGCGGGTTGATCTGATCATTGATCTTCAGTGACTGCTCCAACCTCATCGCGAGCTTGCCCGCGATGAGGGCATCACTGACAACCCGGCGCTAAAGAATTACTTCCAGGGCTTGGGCTCGCCGAACAACTGGCCCTGCACACCGTATAGCCCCATCTCGCGAATCACCGACAACTCGCCTTCCGTCTCGACCCGCTCGGCAATCAGTGGTAAGTCGATGCTGTGCGCCGCTCGCTGGATCGCCTCGATGAACAGGCGTTTGTCACTCTCCAGATCGATCGACCGAATGTAGCTGCCATCGATTTTCAGGTACGCCAGACCCAGCCGAGCAAGGTTGCCGATCATGCTGAAGCGACCGCCAAAACGTTGCAGGCTCAGGGAGAACCCGAGTTCGCGCAAGCGCCGGGTCAGTTGCTCCAGCACCGCCTGGTCAGGCAGTTGCTCTTCGCCAATTTCCAGGGTCAGACGCGGGCCGAGGTTGGAATGCGCGCGCAGTATCTCGAAAATTTTGTTTTGCGCCTGCGGGTCGGCCAGGGTTGCCGACGACAGATTCAGCGCCAGCGACTCCTCATGCCCGCTCATTTGCTCCAACACCCGCTCGAGCATCAGCCGATCCAGACGTGCAGTCCAGCCAAAGCGCTCCAGCCAAGGCAGAAAACGCCCGGCGGGGATGGTCTGACCGTGCTCGTCGAGCAGTCGCGACAACACTTTGTAGTGCAGCACCAGTTGCGTGTCCTGGGCGGCCACTACCGGTTGGAAATACAGCTCGAAACGTCGTTGTGTCAGCGCCTGGTCGAGCATCAGATGCCAGGCGTGGTGATCGTCGCCAACACTGGCCGAGAGGCTGTGTTCGATACAGGCCCAGTTCCGCTCGCCCTGGCCTTCGGCCTGCGCCAGCGCCTGATCGCCGAGGCTGAGCACCGCCTGCGGTGAGTCACCGTGAGCGAAAGGCGCCAGGCCGATAGACGCCACGGCAGCCACATCGGTGGCGCCGGTTGCGTGAAGACTAGCCAAGGCGCTGTCGAGGTTCTGTGCCAGTTGCAGCGCTTCCGCGCGCACCAGTCCCGGTGCCAGCACGGCAAATTCGCCGCCACGGATACGGGTGACCAGGTTCTGGGTTTCCGGGTATTTGGCGCACTCGCGAGACAGTTGCTCGCCGACGGCCTTGAGTACTTCATCGGTGCGCTGTCCACCGAGACGCTGGTTGAGACCGGCCAGGTCCTTGACCCGCAACAGCAGCAGGTAACCGGAACTGGCCTGCTCCGGATTGCTGACCCGCGCATTCAATTGCATCTCGAAATAACGCCGGTTGGCCAACCCGGTCAACGAATCCTGATAGGACTCTACCCGTAGCTTTTCACTGCGCTCGGCCTGCTCCTGGAACAGCGCCTTGAGCTTCTCGACCATCTGGTTCATGGCCTGCACGACACGGCGAAGTTCGGGGGTGCGCGGCAGTTCCGGCAGGCTGAGGAATTCCCGCCGGGCGATGGCGTGGGATTGTTGGACCATGTAATCGAGCGGTCTCAATTGCTGACGCAGCAATAGCGCGCCGAGTACCGCACTGACTGCGCCACAAAGCAACAACCAGCCCAGGCTGCCTAAAGCGCTTTGCCACAACTTGGCCAGCGCGAACATCGGGTGGCTGATCACCTCGACCCGGGCAGCCTGCTCCCAGCCACGGCTGACGATCGCATCACCACCGGCGGGCTCCAGGCCGATCAGTTTGACGAACCAGTCCGGAACGCTGTTGACCGCCGGAATACCCGTGCGCTCGACCAGGGCCTGGTCGGTCTTCAGATCGACCACGCGGATGCTCGCGTAGTAACCGCTGTCGAAAATCGAGCTGACCAGCAACTCGACCATCGCCGGGTCATCGATGTTGGGCGTCAGGGACAGCGCCAGCGCCGTCGCGGCGTCCTGGGCATGGGAGCGCAACTGGTTGACATACTGGGTGCGCGAGCTCTCCAGACTGACCATGAAACTGCCGGTGAAGGCGACCACCAGGAACAGACAGATAGCAATCAACAGCTGTTTGAACAAAGACATCTGAGCATGTGCTCCTAGTTAGTCGTCTCGACCGGGAATCCTTCGGCCTGCATTTTTTTCAACACATCCTGCCAACGCGAAAGGCGTTTGGTATCGCCGACCTTTTTATTGCCCTTGGCACCGGGCAACCACATCCCTTCCGCATTGAAAGAGTAGACCGGCAGCAAATCCTTCCGTTGACCTGCCGGCTTGATTGCATCAATCAGGCTGTCGAGCACCAGGGGCTCGGCTTCCGGGCTTGAATAGTAAGTCAGCACCATGTGTGCGCGGTTCTGGGTCAGTGCCTTGACGTAGGTAATACGTAGCTTTTCACTGGCTACACCGAGGTGCCGCAGGCTGAAGTACTTGGCGATAGCGTAGTCTTCACAGTCGCCGGCGCCTTTCCAGAGGGCTTCGATCGGGGTTTCCCAATAGTCGACTTCATGCCACAGATCGATGTCTTCGACGTATCGCAACTGCTTGTTGAAGAAGCGATTGACCACATTGAGTTGTTCCAGCTCGCCGATCTGCTTCTGGCTAGTCAATAAGTATTGCCAATCATTAATGCGTTGCTGACCTTCTCCCAAAGGTCCGTACAATGCCTGCGCCCGCCGGCTGATCAGGGAAAAATCCCAATCGGCGCTCAAGCTGCCCAGCATTACGCCAGTCAGCAGCAATGCGCTGCACAGCCAGCGTAAAACCCGGGGGATCGTTAAACTTGCCACCAATGCAAGGCATCCTGGATAGGCAGGAGGGAGTCGTTCGAATGGTGAAGGTTAGCCCGAAAAAAGACAATGGCACGGTGAGATCACTGGCAGCGCGCTAAACTGCAAGAAAGGCACTCGAGAGCTTGTTTGACAAGCAGTCAGTCAGTTACTAGTGTCATTTGGATCCAAAAATATTCCATCAATCAGGGTGCGTTTAGTGACACAAAAGCCCAACCCTCTCAGCAGCATCAAGGTCAACGGGCCGATTCCCGCACACATGGCACGCTCGGTGATCGAAGAAACCCTGCGCGCGGCCATACTCGACGGGCGCATTCCTTGCGGTGCGGCACTGCGCCAGCAAGACCTCGCCGACCTGTTCGGCGTCAGCCGCATGCCCGTACGCGAAGCCTTGCGCCAACTCGAAGCACAATCGTTGCTCAACGTGGTTGCCCACAAGGGCGCCGTGGTAGCGCCACTGGTCCAGGGCGATGCCGTGGAAACCTACGCGCTGCGCATCCTGCTGGAGTCCGAAGCCCTGCGTCTCTCGGTGCCACTGCTTCGGGACGAAGATCTCGAAGAAGCTGCCCGCTACATCGACGAGCTGGAAACGGAAAGCGACTACACCGAAATCGGTCGACTGAATCGCCTGTTCCACATGGCGCTTTACACCCGGGCGCCGAATCGCCGCCTGTTGAAACTGGTCGAGGACGGCCTGACCGAGGAAGAGCGGTTCCTGCGTTTCAACCTGGAGGCCATGGGCCTGGGCAAACTCTCCCAGGATGACCACAAGGCACTGTTGCAGGCAGCCGAAGCCCGGGACGTCGAACGTTCCGTGCAGTTGCTCGAGCATCACCTGAACCGAGGAGTCGAGGTCATTACGCGCTACCTCAACAGCCCTGAAGTCCAGGCCAGGAACAGGTCGAAGTAGTTCGCGGCGGCAAGCCCGGGGAACGTACCGAAGGGTTCACCTCGCTTGCCGCGCATCCCCCTCCCCCCCCCCCCAAAAAAAATGCTCCGCGAATGATTTGATTACAAATCCCCTGCCCCCAAACCACACCGCCCTTACGGCGCCATACCCCGCCCCAACGCCCCACCGCCTGAAATCCTGCCATTGCAACGTTTGCGCAATGCCTCAGTGATGGCGGCCACCTCGATTTACGCCCACTCTGGATAACCAGGACAAAAAACGGGTGACGCTCCGTGCGAATGGAGCAGTCCCTGCCCCCGGAAGCGAAGGAAGGAGCCTCATCACGGGAACGGAAGGATCGGCATCGCTCGCGACCCACCTCCACCCCTCAGACACCCACAACGACGCCCGTAAAAAGTTACTTCGAGTGAGGCATTCACTCTTTATTCAATTCTGTTCCATATAGACCGGAAGGAGTAACTACGCCCAAATAAAACTCATATGAAAAGTTTTATCGAGACTTATCAACTTCAGAAAAGTTGAATATTTAAATAATAACAAAACAACTTGATCAACACTTTACATGTGTATTAGTTTTTCTTCGCCGCCTGCCACAAGCGGCAGTAACACCTCGGTTACTCGGCATCCTTGGCACTGAAAAATATCAATACGTTTGAGGTACCCGCTCGCCAGGAGAAAACTTCCAGCGAACTTCAGTGCTCGATGACTTCTTACCCAAGATCATTTACAGGCTCATCCATGAAACCAACTAAAGAACATCTGCTGCAAAAAAAATCTGAACTTGGCGAACACCCAATCTTCTCTGAAATACATTCGCTGCCGGTCCTGCGACGCTTCATGGAAACCCACGTGTTTGCCGTATGGGACTTCATGTCGCTGACCAAGCGCCTGCAACAGGAGCTGACCTGCGTGCGACTGCCCTGGCTGCCACCGCAGGATCCCCAGGCCGCGAGATTGATCAACGAGATCGTATTGGGTGAGGAGTCCGATGATCGTCCGGCCCAGGGTCATTACAGCCACTTCGAGTTGTACCTGGATGCAATGCGCGAAGTCGGGGCATGCACCGCTGCCATCGAACGCTTCGTAGCCCTGCAGCAAGAGGGCGTGAGCTATGACGTGGCCTTACAGAGCATCAACGTCGATCCGGCGACCGCCAATTTCGTTCGCCATACGCTACACACCGCACTGCATGCGCCGGGTCACAGTGTTGCGGCGGCGTTTCTGCACGGTCGCGAGAGCGTTATCCCGCAGATGTTCCAGCGCATCCTCGACGATTGGGGGATCGGCATCGAGCAAGCGCCGACTTTCCGGTACTACCTCGAACGGCACATTGAGGTCGATTCCGAGGACCATGGCCCGGCAGCGGAAAAGCTCCTGTCGCGACTGGTCGATAGCGACCCCCAACGGCAGGAAGACGTGTACGCCAGCGCCATCGCTGCCGTGGAGAGTCGTATCGCCCTGTGGGACGGGTTGCGCCTGAGCATGAACGAATCCCTCGTGGAGGTGAGTGCATGAACGCCACCGACTACCAATCCTTCGCTGACGCCTGGGAGAGCCGCGCGACCATCCGTACGCGCCCGCGCCGCGTGCTGGAAAACGACGACAAACTGATCTACCCCTTGAGCCGGCAACCGCTGGTGCTGAGCGAAACCTTTCTGCGCGAATGCCCGGAACTGCGCGACTTCGCCCTGGTGCAGACGCTCTACAAGTTCATCAACGATGTGGTGATCTTCGAAACGGAAATCGTCGACAAAACCGCCCGCAGCATCGCCAAGAATCGCTTCGCGGTCGAGTTCCCGTTCGCCTGCCGCTACGACGCCATGACTGTGGTGGTGGACGAGGATTACCACGCGCTGGTGGCGATGGATTTCATGCAACAGACCATCGCCATGACCGGCATCGCCCCCATTGAGTTGCCGGATGAGATCGAGCTGAGCCGGGCGATACCGGCGGCCGTGGCGCTCGCACCGGAGCACCTGCGTAGCGCTGTAGAACTGATCTGCGTGGCCATTGCTGAAAACACTGTGACTGGTGATGTCGCCGCGTTCGCCAAGGACGACTCGGTCAAGCAATCGATCAAGGGCCTGATGGCCGATCACTTGCTGGACGAGGGACGCCATTCCGGATTCTGGGCGCGGCTGGTACGCATCTACTGGCATGCCGCAAGTGCAGAAGAGCGCCAGTGCATCGCGCAGATCCTGCCGGTATTCATTACCCAATACCTGACCAACGACATCCAGAAATCCTTCGATTTGCGCCTGATCGACGCACTGCAGCTCAACGACACGACGCGCCACGCTCTCAAGAACGAAGTGTCGGCACTGGCCTTCCCAATCAGTCGCCACCACCCGCTGGTGGCCAACATTGTGCGGTTTTTCCACAGCAGTTCGCTGCTCGATTCACCGTGCGTACAAACCGCCCTCAGCGACTATCTGGTTTGACGAGGAGCCCATCATGAGACGTCTCGACATCTTGCTCACCGGACAAAGCCAGGCCCTGACCGAGCTGGCATTGGAACTCGAACAACAGGGTCACTCACTGACGCGGATATCCGTACCCGACGAAATGCCGGGGCCTGCGGATCTACTGATCGACGATGGCACGCTGCATCAGTTCACCTGTCAGGCGCCACGACTGACCTTGCAGTTGGGCCTTGGCCTGCCGCAGGCGTCCGGCGTGCCATCGCTGGACGTGTTGTGCTGCCATGGTTCAACGCTGCTGACCTGTGTACCCATCGCCGATGAACCGTCGGGTAACGGCCAGGCGTTGCGTATGCAGGCCATGACAGTCCTGGTTGACCACGTGGCGCTGCTGGTCAGCCGCTACTCGCGCGATGCCGACTATTTTCGACTCGCCGAACCCGCCGTACCTGCACGCTTCGAGCGCATCGAAAGCCTGCGGTTTCTGGACAGCCTCGCGTTCGTGCATCGCCTCAATGCCACCACCGACCCACGACTGCAACAACTCGCGCAAACGCCGATGATCGAGAGGCTTGAGCAACAGTGCATCCAGAGTGCTGACCATCCGGCCTTGAGCATCGACGGCAACACCCTCGACTATCGCCAGTTGCACGCCCACAGCCGCGCCATCGAGCAACGTCTGCAGGTGCTTCTGGATCAGTATCAAGGCTCGGCAGTCATCGGGATCTGCCTGCCCAAATGCAGTGCGCTGTATGCGGGAATCCTGGCGATCCTGGGCAGCGGTGCGGTTTACTTGCCACTGGAGCCAAGCCATCCGTTGCAACGTCAGCAGTACATCCTGTCGAACGCCGGCGCAGTGTTGTTGCTGCATGACGGCGAGCACCCCCTGGCGAGCGAGATGCCAGGGCTGGACATCAGCAGTATCGACGTCCATGACGCAGACCTCACTCAACCGTTGATGCGCCAACGCCCCGACCTCGATGCGCCCTGCATGGCGCTCTACACCTCGGGCACCACCGGCCATCCGAAGGGCGTGCTGCTCAGCCAGGCCAACCTCGCGCACTTCACCCACTGGTACGCCGACTATGTGCAGCTGACCCGCCAGAGCCGGGTGTTGCAGTTTTCTTCGTTGGGTTTCGACTCATCGCTGATCGACATCTTTCCCACCCTGTTGCTGGGCGCCGAGTTGATCGTGCCCGGCGATGACCAACGCCGCGATCCCCTGCAACTGGTGGAGCTGATTCGTCATCGGCAATTGAGCCACGCCTTTTTGCCGCCGGCCTTGTTGAGCATCCTGCCGCTGGAGCAATTGCAGTGCCTGGAGCATGTGATGACCGGCGGCGATGTCTGCGAGCCGTGGGTCATCGAGCAACTGAGCCGCCAGGGCAAGCTCTACAACCTCTACGGGCCCACCGAAGCCACAGTGCTGATTACCGCGCGCAAACTCCAGGCAGGCGACAACAACCGCTCGTTGGGCGCTCCAATCGCAAACAGCCAGGTGTTGATTCTCGACGACGACTTTCAGCCGGTGGCCGAACAGACGGTCGGCGAGTTGTACATCGCCGGCCCCGGTGTGTGCCTGGGTTACCTGAACAACTCGCAGCAAACCGCTGAGCGCTATATGGACCTGAACTTGCCTGATGGCCGGACCCTGCGCGTCTATCGCACCGGGGACATGGCGAAGTGGACGGCCGAAGGGATCGAGTTGTGCGGTCGGCGTGATAATCAGGTGAAGATTCGCGGCTTCCGGGTCGAGCCGGAAGAGATTGAGCGCTGCCTGCGCGACAGCCAGTTGTACCGCCAGGTTGCGGTGGTCATCGATAGCCAGCGGCGGATTCTGGCTTTCCTTGCCCAACCCCGAGAGGACCTTCCCGGCAGCGCTCGCCAAGCGTTAAAGGCCCACGCGACACAACACCTGCCGGACTACATGCACCCCCTTGCATGGACCGAACTGCCAGCCATGCCCTACGCCAGTAATGGCAAGGTCGACCGCAAAGCGCTTCTGGAGCTGCAGCTCAACGTCACTGAGCACCCTCCACGACGCTTGCCCGCCAGCGCCGATGAAACCTTGCTGCAGGAGATCTGGGCCGAATTGCTGGAGCTGCCGGCGAGCGACATTTCCACCGACGAAAGCTTCTTCAATCTTGGCGGGCACTCGATCCTGCTGTCGCGCTTGCTCCTGCGACTGCGCGAGGAGTTCGGGCGCAGCATCTCGATCAATCGCTTCATCGAACTGCCCACTATCGCGAAACTGGCGACACTGGTCCGCGGCTCCGACAGCGAAGAAGTGCTGAGCGAACAGGCCATGCGCGATGCCTTCCGCGAACTGGATGTGCAGCCGCTGCCTGTCAGCCGCATGGGCGATGTGCACAAGGTGATCGTCACCGGTGCCAACAGTTTTGTCGGTGTACACATCGTCGAAGCGTTGCTGGCCTGGGGTGCCAGCGAAGTTGCCTGCCTGGTTCGCGACGGCAACGGGCAATCGGCGAACGAGCGCTTTACCCAGGCGTTGCGGGATAACCGTCTGGAGCATCTGGATATGAGCCGGGTGCGGGTTTACGCGGCAGACATCACGCGGCCGGAACTCGGTTTGACGGATGAGGTTTACCAGCGCCTGGATCAGGAGTTTGGCGCTCTGGTGCACAACGCGGCCAACGTCAATCACGTCCTCGATTACGAGTCACTGGCGCGGGACAACGTCGAGCCGATTTTCGAATGCTTGCGTCTGTGCGAAGGTCGCAGCAAAAAAATCTTCAACTTCGTCTCGACGCTCTCGGCCTCCAGCACGATTTCCGCCGACGGCCGAGTGCTTGAGGTGCCGGCCGCAACGACGCCACCGATCTATATCAAGAACGGCTACAACCTGTCCAAATGGGTCGGCGAGCGCATCCTCGAACGGGCGCGGGAGCTGGGGGTGCGGGTCAATCTCTACCGCCCCGGCAACATCAGTTTCAACAGCCTTACGGGCGTGTGCCAGCCGCACAAGAATCGCCTGATGCTGATGCTCAAGGGCTCGATCCAGCTGGGACAGGTGCCGGAGTTCGCCTTGAACTTCGACTTGATGCCGGTGGACTTTCTCGCCCGATTCATCGCCTTCCACGCCATTCGTTATCAACCGGAACAAGCGGTATTCAACCTGCACAACCCCGAGCCCTTGAGCTGGGACAACTACGTGGAGTCCTTCCGCGAAGCGGGACGCGAATTCGCAATGGTCAGCGTCGCCGACTGGCAACAACAACTGGGTCGGGTCGACAGCGACAACGCGTTGTTCGGCGTGCTGGGGTTCTACCTCAACGGCTTCGAGGAGGACATCGGCGACATCTCGATGATCCTTCACGACAACGCCCAGGCCGGCGTTCGGTTGATGGGTGCGCACTACCCGCAAAAGACGCCGGCACTGCTACGTCGCGGCTGCGACTACCTCAAAGAAATCAACTTCATCTGACTCAACCCCCAACGGAGCAAAACCATGAGTACTCTGCATCCCGATACCCTGATCAAAAACCCCCAAGGCTGCCACGTTGTGTCCTCGGTGGACGTGCCCGCCGATGCTGCGCAGGTATGGGCCGTAGTCGGTAACTTTGCCGGCTTCGATCGCTTCATCCCGGCGCTGTCGCATATAGAGATGACCGGCGAAGGGATTTCATCGCTACGCAAAAAGTTTTTCAAGGACGGCAACCTGGTGGTCGAGCAACTCAACTCCCGGGACGACCAGGCACGGCATATGACCTGGACCACTATCTACAACACCCTGGGTGTGGCCAATCTGTGGGCAGCGATGAGCGTTGAACCACTGGATGCACGCAAGTCCCGAGCCACCTGGACCATCATCGCCGAACCTGTGCAGGGTAGCGCCGAGGCGCTGCCAGGCTTCAAGGATTTCGTGCAGGGCTTTGCCGATGATGCGATGAACAATGTGCTGAAACTGTTTGCGTAAGATGTGAAGAAGCCCGTTGTGGAGAGGCTCCACAACGGGCTTTTCAGCACCCCTGAAACGACAAAACCCCTGTCTGCGTTAGCAGACAGGGGTTTCGGAATTCAATCTTGACGATGACCTACTCTCACATGGGGAAACCCCACACTACCATCGGCGATGCATCGTTTCACTGCTGAGTTC
>NZ_JBWKWD010000062.1:0-16706 GCF_059422045.1 Pseudomonas sp. GW821-FHT02A08 | reverse complement strand
CGGTGGGTCAGACAGTAAAAATGTTGACTGATACACCGCTTTCGCGAGCAAGCCCGCTCCCACATTTGATCGTGCCCGGCATCAAAATTGGGTTCGACGCCTGAAAGGTCAGGCGTCGAAGGGTCTATCAGGCTTGCGTCAGTTTGGCCGCGGCACGTTCGAAGCGGTCCAGACCGGCATCGATATCGGCGTCTTCCACCACCAGGCTTGGGGCGAAACGCACCACGTCCGGGCCGGCTTGCAGGACCATCAGGCCTTCTTTTTCAGCGGCGTTGAAGATGTCCTTGGCCTTGCCTTTCCAGGCATCGCTCAACACGCAGCCGATCAGCAGGCCCATGCCTCGGACCTTGGTGAACAGGCCGTATTTTTCGCCGATCTGCTCAAGGCGCGCCTTGAACTTGTCGTGCTTGGCATTGACGCCAGCCAGCACTTCAGGGGTGTTGATCACGTCGATCACGGCTTCGGCGACAGCGCACGCCAACGGGTTGCCGCCGTAGGTGGTGCCGTGGGTGCCGACGACCAAGTGCTTGGCCAGGTCTTCGGTGGTCAGCATGGCGGCGATCGGGAAACCGCCGCCCAGGCTCTTGGCGCTGGTCAGGATGTCCGGAATCACACCGTAATGCTGGTAGGCGAACAGATGGCCAGTACGGCCCATACCGGTTTGCACTTCGTCGAAGATCAGCAGCGCGTTGTGTGCGGTGCACAGTTCGCGGGCACCTTGCAGGTATTCGAGTTCGGCGGGGATGACACCGCTTTCGCCCTGGATCGGTTCCAGAACCACAGCGCAAGTCTTGTCGGAAATGGCGGCTTTCAGTGCGGCCAGATCGTTGTACGGCACGTGAGTGATGCCGGTGATTTTCGGGCCGAAGCCATCGGAGTACTTCGACTGGCCACCAACGTTCACGGTGAACAGGGTACGGCCGTGGAAGCTGTTGAGCGCGGCGATGATTTCGTACTTCTCGCTGCCGAAACGGTCGAAGCCGACGCGACGGGCCAGCTTGAAAGCGGCCTCGTTGGCTTCGGCGCCGGAGTTGCAGAAGAAGGCGCGGTCGGCAAAGGTGGCGTCGACCAACTTATGCGCCAGGCGCAGGGCCGGCTCATTGGTGAACACGTTGGACACGTGCCACAGCTTGTTCGCCTGCTCGGTCAAGGCACCGACCAGCGCCGGATGCGCGTGGCCCAATACGTTAACGGCAATCCCGCCGGCGAAGTCGATCAGCTCGCGACCGGACTGGTCCCAGACGCGGGAACCGGCGCCACGCACAGGAATGAATGCGGCAGGCGCATAGTTGGGAACCATTACCTGATCGAAATCGGCGCGTTGTACCGCAGCGTGCTCAACGGACATCGGAGTCTCCTGAAGAGAAAACACTCGCCTGAAACTGGCGAGCTTGGTGAGGATTGTAAGGACAGTTTTCAGCCCGGCCTTGCCGCCAAGCGACAACTTCTTATAGCGCAAACCCCGGATTTTCCCGGGTTTACGGCAATGCGACATATAGGGTCGCAAAGGCGCAGTTTAACTGGCGGCGCAGGTTTGCGGCAGGTTGCATCGTCGATACCGATACCGATTCGACCCGTGCAGTAAATATGTACCGCACGTCGTTCGTGATTACGGGTTTTCCTAGGCGCCTCTCAATAAACACGGCCCCTATCCGCATGAATACCGACCATAGCGACACCTTCGAGGCTTCCAGGCCCGATGCGCATTATCAGCATCTGCTCAATATCATTCCTTCCTGGCTGCGCCAGGCAACCACACAACGTCGTGAAGCGCTAAGCAACGTCAATCCGAAAATGGCGGCCAGCCTCAAGAATGCCTCGCGAGATCAACACGCTGAACTCAGCCAACTGATTTCCACCCATGCGCTGAGCCAGGGTCGGGTTGATCAGGCCCTGGCGAATCTGCTGAATCCCTCAGCCTTCGCCGAACCGCTGTTGAAAGCGGCACTCAAGAGTCGTTTCGACCTGGAACTGGACGTCAGCAAAATCTTTCTGCGCCTTTATATTCCCGCACACCTTCCCTGGCTGCGCATGAAGTCCGGGGCTGCACGCATCTGGACCGTGTCGCTGCTGGACGCGGTGCTGCACAATTTCGAAAACGCCGAAACCGAAACTGACGCCTTTGAACCCGCCTCGACCTACATCACACCCCCCTCTTCCACCGGGCAGTTCACCACCCTGCCAACGATTCTGGAAAAGATGCCCATCGCGGCGTTTACCCGCCTGTGCCGAGACCTGGACATTGGCGAGCGCTATAAAACCTATCTGGAAGAAAATCTTGGCATCAGCAACCCGGTAGTCGCAGCCATCCTGCAGCCCAAGATTCACGAGAGCCAGAAAACAGCGCTGACAGCGGCCTTGCACATGGCGCACATGCAAAAATTTTTGGGCAGCGGTATCCAGCGCCTGATCCTGGGCCTGATCGACGGGCTACCGAATCTGCGGTTGCACGGTCAAGCATGGGGCGCTCACGAATTGACGCTCATGAATGCCCGCCTGACGGGCATCGTGCTGTTTGCGCCGGATCTGCTGGGTGCTCACGAAGCGGTCAGTGTGGTGGCCTACATTCCCGATGACCCGCTGCATCCGATCAAGGCCTATCCCACTTCTGCGGCATTCGCGCTGGAACTCGGCGAGCGCCTGCGTGACCCGGCCTATCAACAGTTTTTCAGTCGTTTCATCAACCATGAAGATCGCGGGTATTTTTTCTCGCAACTGAACCAATCGCTCGCGCCTGTTACATGGCAACCGGTCGAACCGGGCGATTCGCGCCCGACCTGGAGAGAGTCCACAAACCCGCGCGCAAACCTTGGACTGAGGTCGACGCCGATTGAAGGTGACCTGTGGACTCATCTGTACCAACGCAAACTCGACAAGATCCTCAACGATGCACGGGTCATTGCCGTTTCCACCGCCACAGTCGACCGCAAGGCACGCTGGGCACTGTGGGACTCCTTCACCGAAATCGCCTCGGCGCTGCTGAACATTGCAGCGTTTATCGCGCTGCCGTTCGTCCCTTTTCTTGGCGAGCTGATGATGGCTTACATGGCGTACCAGTTACTCGATGAAACCTTCGAAGGCATCATCGACTGGGCCGAAGGCCAAGGCCGGGAAGCCATAGGGCATTTGATCGGTGCCGTTGAATCCGCCGTGCAAGTGGGTACCTTTGCTGCGGGCGGCGCGATCGCTGCCGGTGAATTTCGTGCAGTGTTGCCACGGGAAATCGTGCAGTTCATCGATCGTTTCAACTCAGTCAAGCGACCGAATGGCCAAGCCCGTTACTGGAAGCCGGACCTGACGACGTACCAGCAATCCATCGCGCTGCCCGAGCAGGCAAAGCCTGATGCGCTGGGACTGCATCGGCACCAGGGCAAAACCGTGCTCTCGCTGGAAGGCAAACAATATTCCGTCACTGATGATCCGCTGACCGACCAGCATCGCATCGAACACCCCACTCGCTCAGACGCCTATCAACCTGCCCTTGCGCACAACGGCCAAGGCGCCTGGCAAACGGTACTCGACCAACCACTGACCTGGGACAAGACCACCCTGCTGCGGCGCATCGGTGCCGACATGCAGCGCTTTTCATCGAGCGAGCGCGAACGCATGTTGAGCATCAGCGGCAGCCACGAAAATGCCCTGCGTAAAATGCATGTAGGCAATGGACAACTGCCGCCACTGCTGGCCGACACGCTTGAGCGCTTCAAGATTGATCAGGATCTTCAGATTTTCATCGAGCGGATCGACAGCCAACGCGCCGACGACTACCTCAGTGCCGACCCGGCCACACAACTGGAACTGCTCTGCGATTACGGTTACTGGCCGGCGAATCAAGGGCTGCGCCTGGTTGACGGGGCGAACACCGTTTGGGAGCGCGTCGCCGCAGACCAGCCTTTGGTGCAGATCGACCTGGCGCAACTGGTTGATAACGACTTGCTGCAGACTGTGTTGCAAACCCTGAGCGATAGCGAAGTAAGGACACTGATGCAGGAGGAGTTCGGTGCACCCACGCCCAGCCTTGCAGACCGGGCCCGAACCTTGCGCCACCATCTGGCAACACTGGCGCAGACAAAAAGGCACATTTTGTTCGAACAACGCTACCGCCGGCTTGAACATGGCGCCAGTTCATCGGTGCAACGTATCAAAGACGCTGAACCGGGCCTGCCCACCAGTGTTGCCGAGGCGCTACTCGATAGTGCCAATACCGCAGAGCGGCGTCAGATCGAAAATGGGAAAGTGCCAATACGCCTGCGTGAGATGGCGCAGCAGGCAAACCTTCAAGTGCGGATTACACGTGCCTGTGAAGGGCTAGATCTGCCATCGACATCCGACAACATTGATACTCATCGAATAATCCTACATTCGCTGGAGCGCTTACCCGGCTGGTCGGGACAGGTCCGACTGGAAATCCGCAACTACACAAAAGACGGTCCACTGATCGACAGCATCGGCAATCCAGAAGCTGCGTCGCGCAAGGTGCTGGCATTGAACGCCGAAGGCGCCTATGAAGCCTTTGATGCTGACGGAGAACCTCTCAACAATGCCGACACACTGTATTCAAGCCTGTTGCAGGCGTTGCCCGACAGCGAACGAATCGCCTTGAACGTCAACATCGGCGAGGGTGAAAGGCTCCAGCAAATGATTCGTGAACATGCACTGGATCGTGACGCATTGCGTTTGCTGCTCGCACAGCACCCGACCCTTAAATCCACCTACGATCCCACCGTGATGCGTTTGCTTGGTGGCACCGATGGCTATCGGCAGATGCCCACCAATACCCCCTCGCTCCAAACCCGGACTCACTCACTGTTTCCGCATTTGACGCCAGAGCAACTGCAACGCTTCGTTGAGCGCTTGCAGCAGCATCCCGACGGCCCTCGTGCGCAGTTGCACCGACTGATCAACCAGCACGTGCAGTTGTTTGAAGAGCTCAATAACTGGTTCATTGAAGTCCCACGATTCGCTCCGGACATACAAATCAGCTTCAGCGCCGGCCAAATACGCAACCAGCAACTCATCCGTCGCCAGCTGATGGGGCAATTGCTGGACTGCTGGCGTCGCCAGTCCACTTGGGATAGCGCCAATGACGCACCGGTTTCCTTCCAGTTCTCCCAGCCAATATGGGGGGAGCTGCCCAGGCTGAGCGTCGATTTTGCGCAAGTTCACAACCTGATGCTGGAGGGGCATCGCACCACCCACGGCGTGAACGAATTCCTCAAGAGATTTTCCGGTCTGCATCGGCTGGCACTGCGCAATTACAACCTCGGTCAACTGCCGGATGCCATTGAGCAATGGCCACAGCTCAACGAGCTGATCCTGAGCGACTGCGCAATCACCCTCAACGCACGAAGCCAGACCGTGGTGGCCTCGTTGAACAATCTTCAGGTGCTCGACTTTTATAAAAACCCTCTTGGGTTGGTTCCAACTCTGGAGAACATGCCAGACCTGAACTACATCGATGTTTCCGATACCGGCCTGTCCGAAGTGCCACCCGGATTGATGTCGCGCCCCCGCCTTAGTACCGCGCTGCTCAACGACAACCGGATCACAGAACTTCCCACCGCACTGTTCAGTTTGCCGAACAGCGTGCAGGAAGGGTTCGACCTGGGTGGCAACCCGATCTCCACTGCCGGTCGCGAGCGGATAAAAATCCACTTCAACCAGACTCGCCACGACTTTGGCATCTTTGCCGACCAGGCCGACATCCAGCGCCTGCAAGTGCTTTATCCAGCACTGGACAATGAGCAAGCCAGCGACTTCATCTATCGCCTGCCCGGTACGCTCGCCGACGGCAGAACCGAACTGGCACGCCTGGAAACCGTGTACGACACCTTGCGCAACGAACTGGCGGCCTGGACCGCCGACATCCCGGCCGTTCATCCCGACAGCGGTCAACCCTTCACCGCTCAACAACTTTTGCTCGAGCACCTCAACCGCGATGAGTTCAAGCTGTTGATGGAACGCTGCTGGCGACGGGAAACCGATCTGGACGATATCAATGAATCCCCCGAGCTCACTTATGAGGTGACCCTGAACACGATTATCACCGGCGATCTACCCGCACTGAGCGCGGACTTCAGTCATGTCACGGCCTTGAACTTGCGCAGCGACGCTGGAATGACCTCGGGTGCAGGCCCATTTCTGCAAGGCTTTTCACGCCTCAAGAGCCTGACCGTGCGCGAATACACACTGCGTGAAATTCCAGACGCGATTCTCAAAATGGGCGAATTGAGGGCACTGACACTGAGCGAATGCAATCTGACCCTGAGCACAAGCGACATCCAGGGATTGGCGGGAATGGAACGCCTCGATTATCTGGATTTGAGTGACAATCCGCTTGCACTTGCACCGGACGTCAGCCAGATGTCCGACCTCGCAGCGTTGATCCTGAAC
Source organism: Pseudomonas sp. GW821-FHT02A08 (assembly GCF_059422045.1). NCBI lineage: Bacteria > Pseudomonadati > Pseudomonadota > Gammaproteobacteria > Pseudomonadales > Pseudomonadaceae > Pseudomonas > Pseudomonas sp. GW821-FHT02A08. The sequence goes on along the minus strand of NZ_JBWKWD010000062.1, from coordinate 10,313 downwards.
GACACCGGCATCAGTGAACTGCCCGCGGGCTTATTGCAGTTGAAGTCATTGGAGTTGGTGGACTTAAGTGACAACCAGATCGTTCACATCCCCAGCGACATTCTGGAACTGCCGCTGGAAATCGCCGAAAGCATCAATCTGCGAGGCAATCCGCTAAACGAACAGAGCCTGCAAATCCTTATCGCCTACTTCAAAAAAACCACCACGGATTTTAGTGTAGAGGCCGTCATCCAGCGAGCGGAAATGGAGGTGTCGACGTCGGAAGATTCCGAGCCTGACGAGTAAGCCTCAACCGCGCTCCTGCGGCACCGACGACAACTCGAACGGGCTGCTGCTGCGCCGCTGGTTGCGATCTTCCCGCGGCGTGGCACCGAAGAAATTGCGATAGGCGCTGGAGAAATGCGGCCCCGAGGAGAAGCCGCACGACAAGCCGATCTGGATGATCGACTTGCTGGTTTGCATCAACATCTGCCGGGCCTTGTTCAGGCGCAGCTCCAGGTAATACTGGCTCGGCACACGGTTGAGGTATTGCTTGAAGATCCGCTCCAGCTGCCGACGGGACACGCACACGTGCTGGGCGATTTCGTCGGTGGTCAGCGGTTCTTCGATGTTGGCTTCCATGAGCAACACCGCCTGGGTGAGCTTCGGATGGCTGGAGCCGAGACGGTTCTGCAACGGGATACGCTGGCGCTCGCCGCCCTCGCGGATGCGCTCGACCACCAGTTCTTCGGACACCGCACCGGCCAGTTCTGCACCGTGGTCGCGGGCCAGCACCGCCAGCAACAGGTCGAGCACCGACATGCCGCCGCACGCGGTCAGGCGATCACGATCCCAGTCGAACAGGTGGCTGGTGGCGATGACCTTGGGGAAACGTTCGGCGAAATCATCCTGCCAGCGCCAATGCACGGCCGCGCGATAGCCATCGAGCAAACCGAGTTGCGCCAACGGGTACACACCGGCCGACAGACCGCCGATCACGCAACCGGAACGCACCAGCTGTTTGAGCGCACTGCTGAGCGCCGGCGCCAGTGCTGTCGGTGGCTCGTCAGCGAGCAGGAACAGTTTCTGGAAGTTTTCCAGCTTGCCGGTCCATGCCTCACCCGGCAATTGCCAGGTGCTTTCGGCCGCGGCGTCCGTAATGGCTTCGGCCTGCAGGAACGACAGCTCGTAAACCACGTCCGGATGCACACGCTGGGCAACACGCAAGGCCTCCTCAGCCAGCGCAAGCGTCAGTGCTTTAGTGCTGGGCCAAATCAGGAAACCAATTCGATGGGCAGTCATGGTGGGCAATCCGAAGCGGAGAACAATGATGAAGGCATGGGCCAATGCTAGCCCGTAAATGAACGCAAATCTTAAAACCGCCCCGGATCAAATGTGGGAGCGGGCTTGCTCGCGAAGGCGGTGTGTCTGTGGCATAGAAGCAAACTGACCCACCGCTTTCGCGAGCAAGCCCGCTCCCACAGGGGATCGGGGCCAGCCTTTAGACTGCGAAGCATGCACTATCGCGGTGCACAACGGCAGTCCTGATTACTTCAAGCTGCCGGACAGGAATTGCTGCAGACGCTCGGATTGCGGGTTCACCAGCACTTCACGCGGGTTGCCGCTTTCCTCGACCACACCTTTGTGCAGGAACACCAACTGGTTCGACACTTCACGGGCAAAGCCCATTTCGTGGGTCACCACCACCATGGTCCGGCCTTCCTGCGCCAGGGCCTGCATGACCTTCAGCACGTCGCCGACCAATTCCGGGTCGAGGGCCGAGGTCGGTTCGTCGAACAGCATCACCTCAGGTTCCATCGCCAGTGCACGGGCAATGGCCACGCGCTGCTGCTCGCCGCCGGACATGTGGCCCGGGTAAGCGTCTTTGCGATGGGCCACGCCGACCTTGTTCAGGTAGTGCTCGGCTTTTTCCCGAGCTTCGGCCTTGGACACGCCGAGCACATGCACCGGCGCTTCCATGATGTTTTCCAGCGCGGTCATGTGCGACCACAGGTTGAAATGCTGGAACACCATCGACAGGCGCGAACGCATGCGCTGCAGCTGCTTTGGATCAGCGGCTTTCAACGCGCCGTCCTTGTTCGCCACCAGCTTCAGCTCTTCGTTGTTGAGCAGGATCTTGCCCGCGTGCGGCTGCTCCAGCAGGTTGATGCAGCGCAGGAAGGTACTTTTGCCGGAGCCACTGGAGCCGATGATGCTGATCACATCGCCGGCTGCCGCTTTCAGGGACACACCCTTGAGCACTTCGTGACTGCCATAGCGTTTATGCAGGTCTTGGACTTCAAGTTTGTACATGCGGTCGGTTCTCACAAAAACAGTCAGTCAGTGGTATTCAGTGCTTGCGCGGGGCCAGGTAGCCCAGCCAGCGGCGCTCGGCCATCTTGAACAGCTTCACCAGCATGAAGGTCAGGCACAGGTAGAACACGCCGGCCGTGATGTAGGCTTCGAACGGCAGGTAGAACTGGGCGTTGACCGTGCGCGCGGCACCGGTGATGTCGATCAGGGTCACGATGGACGCCAGACTGGTGGTCTGCAGCATCATGATCACTTCGTTGCTGTACTGCGGCAGTGCCCGGCGCAGGGCCGACGGCAGCAGAATGCGCTTGTACATCTTGAAGCGCGACATACCCATGGCCTTCGCTGCTTCGATCTCACCGTTCGGCGTGGCGCGCAGGCTGCCGGCGATGATTTCGGCGGTGTAGGCGCTGGTGTTGATCGCGAACGCCAGGCACGCACAGAACGTTGCACTGGACAGCCACGGCCAGAGGAAGCTCTCACGCACCGCTTCGAACTGCGCCAGGCCGTAGTAGATCAAAAACAGCTGTACCAGCATCGGTGTGCCGCGGATCACGTAGGTATAGAGCCAGGCGGACATGTTGACCACCGAGTTCTTCGAGACGCGCATCAGGCCCAGCGGCAATGCGCACAGCAAGCCGAAGAACAGCGACAGCGCGAGCAGTTTGAGGGTGGTCACCAGGCCGCCGAAGTACAGCGGCAAGGCCTCCCAAATGACGTTGTAGTCGAAGATCATAGCTCAGCCGCCCTTACGCCTACCGAGTAGCGCTTCTCAAGGTGACGCAATGCCAGCAACGAAACACTGGTGATCACCAGGTACATCGCCGCCACTGCGAGGAAGAAGGTGAAAGGCTCGCGGGTGGCATCGGCCGCCTGCTTGGCCTTGAACATCATGTCCTGCAGGCCCACCACCGAAATCAGCGCAGTCGCCTTGGTCAATACCAGCCAGTTGTTGGTGAAACCCGGAATCGCCAGGCGAATCATCTGTGGCACCAACACCCGGAAGAACACCTGGAAACTGCTCATGCCGTAGGCCATGCCCGCTTCGGCCTGACCTTTGGGGATCGCCATGAAGGCGCCACGGAAGGTTTCCGACAGGTACGCACCGAAGATGAAGCCCAGGGTGCCGATACCGGCCACCAACGGGTTCAGGTCGATGTACTCGTCATATCCGAGCATCGGAGCGACACGATTGAGCAGGTCCTGGCCGCCGTAGAAAATCAGCAGGATGAGCACCAGGTCGGGAATACCGCGGATCACGGTGGAATACAGATCGCCCAGCCAGGCCAGCCAGCGCACTGGCGAAAGACGCAGTGCCACGCCGATCAGGCCCAGGACAATGGCCAGGGCCATGGACGACAAGGCGAGCTGAAGCGTCAGCCAAACGCCATCGAGGATGACAGCCCCGTAGCCTTTCAACATGATTCAGGTCCTCGAAAGTTGGGATGAAAAAATGGCGCAAACCTCAGAGATCCTGTTGCTTGCGCCATTTCGGACTTGTCGCCGGGACGTATTACTTGCCGTAGATATCGAAGGCGAAGTATTTGTCCTGGATTTGCTTGTACTTGCCGTTCTCGCGAATGGCGGCGATGGCGGCGTTGAGCTTGCCCAACTCAGCCGTGTCGCCCTTGCGAACCGCGATGCCTACGCCGTCGCCGAAGTACTTGACGTCGGTGAACGCAGGGCCGACGAAGGCGAAACCTTTACCGGCGTCGGTTTTCAGGAAGCCGTCATCCAGCAGCGTAGCGTCTGCCACGGTGCCGTCGAGGCGGCCGGCGGCCACGTCGAGGTAAATTTCGTTCTGCGAACCGTAAGGCTTGATCTCGGCACCCAGCGGGGCCAGGACTTCACGGGCGAAACGCTCGTGGATCGAACCACGCTGCACGCCGATGTTCTTGCCCTTGAGCTCGGTCAGGCCTTCGCTGACCTGGGTGCCGGCCTTCATGACCAGGCGAGCCGGGGTGTTGTAGTACTTGTTGGTGAAGTCCACGGACTTCTTGCGATCTTCAGTGATCGACATGGACGACAGGATCGCGTCGATCTTGCGCACCTTCAGTGCCGGGATCAGGCCGTCGAACTCTTGCTCGACCCACACGCACTTGACCTTCATCTCTTCGCACAAGGCGTTGCCGATGTCGTAGTCGAAACCAACGATGCTGCCGTCCGGTGCTTTGGAAGCGAACGGAGGGTAAGCCGCTTCGATACCAATTTTCAGAGGCTTTTCATCGGCGAAGGATGGCAGCGACAGCACGGACAGTGCCAGGGCGCCAAGCAGCACGAGTTTCTTCATCTTGGGACTCCATCGGTAAAGGGCAAAAACGGCAGAGTGAGCGACAGCCCAATATGCGAGTGAGTTGAACCGCAAAGCAGTGCTGCGTCCTGGGAAGCCGGTGTTTAAATTCAACACGGGCAACGACGAGCGAGTGATCGGCATTCTAACGACAGGCCCGAGGCCGATATTTCTTCAATGCGACAACTAATTACAGAAGCACCGAGAAAGTCGTTTTAGCACGTTGACAGCCCTGCAAAATCATGCAAGAGCAAAAGACATTGAACCGATCTATATTGCAAATTGCGGGCCTATTATTGGCAAACCCTTCTAATCCGGCAAGCGCAGCGTGGAGTCTTATTTTTTATCCGTGGTTTTTAGCCCCTGCTATGGGCCTGGGCGTTTCCCAATGCCCCGCATTGGCGCGATGCGGTTACACATTCAGTAACCTGAAAGATCTCGGGTAACAGTAGGAAAGCGCCGACAGAGAAACCCGATAATTATTGGCTGATGTTGCTGTATTGCCTGACAGACCGCCTTCGCGAGCAAGCCCGCTCCCACAGGGATTTTCGGAGTTCATGCGATCTGTGACGCAACTCCGAAACCTGTGGGAGCGGGCTTGCCCGCGAAGAGGCCAGCCCAGCCAACACAAAAACCTCAGGCACAAAAAAACCCCGCCAGGCTCAACACCTGACAGGGCTTCAATGACTCAGAACCGCCGCTTACGCGACATTCATGGTCTTGTGCGTATCAATCAAATGCTGCACCACACTCGGATCCGCCAGGGTGGAGATATCACCCAACCCATCGTACTCAGCCGTCGCGATCTTGCGCAGAATCCGCCGCATGATCTTGCCCGAACGAGTCTTCGGCAGCCCCGGCGCCCACTGGATTACATCCGGCGACGCAATCGGCCCGATCTCCTTGCGCACCCAGTTCTTCAGCTCCAGGCGCAGTTGCTCGTTCGACTCTTCACCGTTTTTCAGGGTGACATAGACATAAATGCCCTGCCCCTTGATGTCGTGCGGCACACCGACCACCGCCGCTTCGGCGACTTTCGGGTGCGCGACCATCGCGCTTTCGATCTCGGCGGTGCCCATGCGGTGGCCGGAGACGTTGAGCACGTCGTCCACACGACCGGTGATCCAGTAGTAGCCATCGGCATCGCGACGGGCGCCGTCACCGGTGAAGTACATGCCACGGAAGGTCTTGAAGTAAGTGTCGACGAAGCGGTCATGGTCGCCAAACAGCGTACGCGCCTGGCCTGGCCACGAATCAAGAATCACCAGGTTGCCCTCGGCCTCGCCTTCGACGATGTTGCCCAGGTTATCCACCAGTGCCGGCACCACGCCGAAGAACGGACGCGCCGCAGAGCCTGGCTTGAGCGCATGAGCGCCCGGCAGCGGGCTCATCATGTTGCCGCCGGTTTCGGTCTGCCACCAGGTATCGACGATCGGGCAACGGGATTTGCCGACATTCTTATAGTACCAATCCCAGGCTTCCGGGTTGATCGGCTCGCCCACCGAACCCAACAGGCGCAGGCTGCTGCCATCGGCGCCTTCAACAGCGGCGGTGCCCGAGGCCATCATGGCGCGGATCGCGGTCGGTGCGGTGTAGAGGATGTTGACCTTGTGCTTGTCGACGATCTTCGCCACCCGGGTGATGTCCGGGTAGTTCGGCACGCCTTCGAACAGCAGCGTGGTCGCGCCGTTGGCCAGCGGGCCGTAGACGATGTAACTGTGGCCGGTGACCCAGCCGACGTCGGCGGTGCACCAGTAGATTTCACCCGGGCGGTAGTCGAACACGCGCTCGTGGGTCATGGCGGCGTACAGCAGGTAACCGCCGGTGGTGTGCTGCACGCCCTTCGGCTTGCCGGTGGAGCCCGAGGTGTAAAGGATGAACAGTGCTTCTTCGGCGCCCATCTCTTTCGGCGCGCACACGGTGCCCGCTACTTTCATCAGGTCTTCAAACCAGATGTCGCGATGCTGGTTCCACTTGATGTCGCCACCGGTGCGCTTGCACACGATGACTTTCTGGATGCTGCTGGTTTCCGGGTTGGTCAGCGCGTCGTCGACGTTGGCCTTGAGCGGGATCTTCTTGCCGGCACGAATGCCTTCGTCGGCGGTGATCACCACTTTCGAGCGGCAGTCGATGATGCGGCCGGCCAGGGCTTCCGGCGAGAACCCGCCGAATACCACCGAGTGAATCGCGCCGATCCGGGTACAGGCCAGCATGGCGACCACGGCTTCGGGGATCATCGGCATATAGATAGTCACCACGTCGCCGCGGTGCACGTCCTGACCACGCAGGGCGTTGGCGAACTTGCAGACTTGCTCGTGCAGCTCGCGGTAAGTGATGTTGCGGCTTTCGGCAGGGTCGTCGCCTTCCCAGATGATCGCGACCTGATCGCCGCGCTCGGCCAGATGACGGTCGAGGCAGTTGTAGGAAACGTTCAGGGTGCCGTCGGCGAACCATTTGATGTCGACATGGTGATCGTCGAAAGAGGTCTGCTTCACCGTGGTGAAAGGCTTGATCCAGTCGAGGCGCTTGGCTTGCTCGCGCCAGAAGCCGTCCGGGTTGACGACCGACTGCTGGTACATGGCCTTGTAGGTCGCCTCGTCGGTCAGCGTGTTAGCCAAAACCTCGGGACGAACGGGATACAGGGAAGCCGCACTCATCTTTCTTACCTCGGTGGAATAGTTGTTTTTGTATGACCCCGTTTTAGCCGGGCCGGGCCTATAGAACCATTCGACGATGGTAGTAACAAGCCCCTACAAAATGTCGTGAAAAACCGCCAAACCCACTACCGCCGCCGTACCTGTGGGAGCGAGCTCGCTCGCGATGGGGCACTTAAGGACACCCATTTAAAGTCTGAGACCCACACAGACCGGGGATTGTTACAGGATCTGTCAAAGGTGTTTATCAAAACCACGTCTATATGAACGTATCCGCCGCCCCTAAAATCTGCCACGCCAACAAGGCAATCTGATTAACCAAGTTGCAGCCCCCACGAAGGCAGTTAATCAAACACTCTGGTACTGAAGTTCCACACGCAACCCCAAAAAGGTTGCGTGAACCCACTCGACCTTAGAAAGGTAAAACTTAAATGAAAGCTTTATTGGTTCTGGCTCTCGGCAGCGTGTGCGTAACTGCCATGGCCGGCGAGGTTCCGACTGATGTCGCGCAGCAACAACCGCCCGTTGAGGAATACACTTACTCGATGAATCTGGACATCGCCAAAGTGATCTCCATGAGCGAAGCCCCGAACGTTTGTGAAGTTGTACCCATGAAAATGGAATACGAAGATTCAAACGGCCAACGGCATATCCTGCGTTACAGCGCGATGGGCAACGGTTGCTCTAACGGCTGACCCCTGCTTCACCCTCCCCCAAAAGGTTCGACCCACCCGCCACGATCAGGCAGATGAAGCGCCGAACCTTAACAATCGATTAAATCGATTGTTTTAAGCATTTATTTGCGCTTTTTAATCGAATTAATCGGCGTAGTATCAAATCCAACCCAAGACGAACAACGCCCACGAATCCGGAGCACTGACCATGAAAACCCAACTGATCCTCGCCCTGACCCTCTCCGTCCTGGCTGCCAACACCTTCGCGGCCGATGGTTACGACCGCACCGGCTCGGCCGCCTACACCACTGAAGCGGCAGTCGCTTCCGACGGTTACGACCACACCGGTTCAGCCTCTTTTGCCGCCGACGGCGCTGACCATGTAGGTGCCGGCAAACTGGCTTCCGATGGCGCTGACCACACCGGTGCCGCCCGCCTCGCCGCCGATGGCGCTGACCACGCCGGTGCAGGTCGCCTGAGCTGATCCACCCGCGTGACTTCACAGCCCGACTTCGGTCGGGCTTAGTTGTGTCTGGAGCCTGAGAAAACCCCACCGAAACACAAGATGTAGTGAAAAAAGCCTTTTTTGGTTATTTCTTGAACAAAAATAATCCAGGGCAAAAATTCAGAAAAAAAAATCTTCCCCCGCCAAAACCGTTCAAAGCCCTGTAAACCCTCGCTCCGACCGAAATACGGCCCCCGTCGACCGATCCGTGAGCCATTTCGCCGCACCACAGCACGCAAAACTTCCCTATAATGCGGGCTTAAACGGGCCTGCAATATTCCCTTACAGGGATGAAAAGCCAGTCTGAAGCCCCGCACAAGCGATCAAAGCTTGCTGCGCCCATCAGTGGCTCTCGGAACCCCGTACAAAATTCTGTTTGATGCCTGCGTATAGCTGCCGCAAAAAACGATTCCTTTAGATCCAACGCGGCCAGTAAGGCCGTGTGAAAAACCGACCTATCCATTTTCACACGGGCACACTGGCCCTCACGCAGGAGACGACACGTCATGCTGAGCTGGGACGAATTCGACAAAGAAGACACGGAAGTAGCAGTCAAGAGCGCCAACGCTGGCCACGCCACCGAAGCCAACATGGACCGTCTCGACAGCGCTGGCGGTGCCGCCGCCCTGGAAGCCCGTGCCGTGACCGCGTCTGACTCCGCCGCCGTTGCCCGCGCCAAGGCTGCCCTGGATTCCCTCGACGTCGCCGAAGGCCTCGCCGAACTCGAAGGCGCCTCCGCCCGTGTCGCCGTTGACGAAAAGCGCATGATCAACTGCCGCGCCGACCTCAACCAACTCGTACCCTTCAAGTACGACTGGGCCTGGCAGAAGTACCTGGACGGCTGCGCAAACCACTGGATGCCGCAAGAAGTCAACATGACCGCCGACATCGCCCTCTGGAAAAACCCGGAAGGCCTGACCGACGACGAGCGCCGCATCGTGATGCGCAACCTCGGCTTCTTCTCCACCGCCGACTCCCTGGTTGCCAACAACCTGGTCCTGGCCGTGTACCGCCTGATCACCAACCCGGAATGCCGCCAGTACATCCTGCGCCAGGCTTTCGAAGAGGCGATCCACACCCACGCCTACCAGTACTGCATCGAATCGCTGGCCATGGATGAAGGCGAAATCTTCAACATGTACCACGAGATCCCGTCGGTCGCGAAAAAAGCCACCTGGGGCCTGAAATACACCCGCTCGATCTCCGATCCGAAGTTCGAAACCGGCACCGTCGAAACCGACAAAGAACTGCTGCGCAACCTGATCGCCTACTACTGCGTCCTGGAAGGCATCTTCTTCTACTGCGGCTTCACCCAGATCCTCTCCATGGGCCGCCGCAACAAAATGACCGGCGTCGCCGAGCAGTTCCAGTACATCCTGCGCGACGAATCCATGCACCTGAACTTCGGCATCGACGTGATCAACCAGATCAAAATCGAAAACCCGCACTTGTGGGATGCCGAGATGAAGGAAGAAGCTTCGCAGATGATTCTGCAGGGTACTCAGCTGGAGATTGAATACGCTCGTGACACCATGCCTCGTGGGGTATTGGGCATGAATGCGGCGATGATGGAGGACTACCTGAAGTTCATCGCTAACCGTCGTTTGAGCCAGATTGGTTTGAAGGAAGAGTATCCGGGGACTACGAACCCGTTCCCTTGGATGAGCGAGATTATGGACTTGAAGAAAGAGAAGAATTTCTTTGAGACGCGAGTGATTGAATACCAAACCGGTGGTGCGCTTAGCTGGGATTGATTCCAGAGTTCGCCGCGATTTGACGACTTGAATCGACAAATCGAATACCAAAAAGCCCCGATCTGATGGGACTGTCAGATATTTTGTGTGCGGGCCGGTAACGGCCTGCCGTCAGGCAGGCCGTGCTTTTACCAGGTCGGCCTG
>NZ_JBWKWD010000061.1:0-18174 GCF_059422045.1 Pseudomonas sp. GW821-FHT02A08 | reverse complement strand
GGCTTGCTCGCGAAAGCGGTGTGTCAGTCGACATCAATGTTGAATGTCAGACCGCTTTCGCGAGCAAGCCCGCTCCCACAGGGGATCTGCGTTTAGTCAGTCGTCAGAACGCCGGCTTCACGCTGGTGCCGAAGTAGCTCTGGGACAGCTCGTCATAGTCCTTGCTCGCCAGCAACTCCTGGATGGCCTTGTCGAGTTTCGCCTTGAGTTCGGTGTCGTCCTTGCGCAGGCCGGCGCCTACGCCTTTGCCGAAGATCGGGTCATAGGGCACGGTGCCGAGGTAGGCCAGGTCCTTGGCATCCGGGGTCTTGACGAACGAAGCCATGGCGGTGCCGTCGGCCATCATCAGGTCGATGCGCCCGGCAATCAGGTCGGCGTTGGCCGAGTCCTGGGTGTCGTAGTACTTAACGTCGGCGATTTTTTCGTAGTAGGTCTTCAGGTAGCTGGCGCTCACGGTCGAGTTCTGCACGCCGATGATCTTGCCCTTGAGGTCATCCGGGTACTTCTTCACCGATGCTTCTTTCGGGCCGACGACGGCAATCGCCGAGTCGTAGTAGGCCTTGCTGAAGGCGATCTGTTTTTCCCGTTCTTCGGTCACCGACATCGAGGAAAAGATCACGTCGATCTTCTTGGCCAGCAGCGATGGAATGATGCCGTCCCACGCCACTTCCTTGATCTCGCAATCGGCTTTCATTTCGCTGCACAGCTTGTGGATCAGGTCGACTTCGAAGCCTTTCCACTCACCGTTGGCTTGTTTTTCGGTGTACGGCGGATAGGGTTCCGCTGCCACCGCGAACCTGATCGGTTGCGCTTGGGCGGCACTCATGCCGACCAGCATTACGCAGGCCGCACCGGTCAACCAGTTTGCAAAACGTCGATTTCCCATGTTGTTTTCCCGTCTTTTTATGATGAGTTAGCGAGTCTGATGAGCGTTGACGAATTGCCGGCAACGCTCGCTGCGTGGGTGTACGAACACTTCGTCCGGCGAACCGGTTTCCTCGATCAGCCCTTGATGCAAAAAGGCGACTTTGGAAGAGACATCGCGTGCGAAAGCCATCTCATGGGTCACCAGGATCATGGTCCGGCCTTCTTCGGCGAGGGAGCGGATCACCCGCAGCACTTCCCCGACCAGTTCCGGGTCGAGTGCCGAGGTGGGTTCATCGAACAGCATGACCTTGGGCCGCATGGCCAGGGCCCGGGCGATGGCCACCCGTTGTTGCTGTCCCCCGGAGAGAAACGCCGGGTACTCGTTGCGCTTGGCCGCAAGGCCTACGCGTTCGAGCAGGGCTTCGGCCCGTTCGGTGGCCTCCGCACGGCTTTCACGCAGGACCTGGGTCGGCGCTTCGATGAGGTTTTCCAGCACCGTGCGATGGGGCCAGAGGTTGAAGTTCTGGAACACCATGCCCAGGCTGGAACGAATACGCACCAGCTGCTTGGCGTCCGACACCAGCGGAGCGCCGGGACGATTCTGGTTAAGGTGAATGCTTTCGCCATCGACCAGGATGCGCCCCTGGTCCGGCACTTCGAGCATGTTGATGCAGCGCAGCAAGGTACTCTTGCCCGAGCCGCTGGCACCGATCAGGGAGATCACCTCGCCCTCGCGGGCGGTCAGGGAAACGCCCTTGAGCACTTCGATATTGCCGAAGCGTTTGTGCAGGCCATCGACCTCGATCATGGTCCTGGCGGCGACCGGTTCGACGGTCGCGGTGCTGGTCACCGTGCCGATCACCGGCCTCGGCGCTTCACCGTTGAGCACCTGGACAAAGCCGCGAATGCGCTGGCAGGCCTGGGCCAGTCGCTCATCGCTGAGGGTGAACGAAAGCCGTACAAAACCCTGGGCCGGCTCACCGAATGCCGCCGCATCCAGCACCGAGACACCGGCTTCGCGCAGCAGGCGCCAGGCGAACTCCAGCGAGGTCAGGCCGGTGCCGCGCACGTCCACCAGCACGAACATGCCGGCATCGGGGTTGAGCACGCTGATGCCCGGGCAATCGGCCAGGCCGGACACCACCAGATCGCGGCGCCGACGGTAGACCTCGCGCATGCCGTGGGTGACTTCGTCGTGGGACTGCACGGCCTTGAGCGCCGCTTCCATGACAAACCCGGGCAAGCCGTACAGCATGCTCAGCACCAGGGTTTCGACATGATTGACCAGGGCTTCATTGGCCACGACCCAGCCGATGCGCCAGCCGGTCATGGCATGGGATTTGGACAGGCTGCCGATCACCACGCAACGCTCGGCCATGCCCGGCAACGCCGCCAGGCTCAGGTGTTCACGCTCGTAGGCGAGGCTCTCGTAGACCTCGTCCACCACCACCCACAGGTCATGGGCGATGGCGAGTTCGGCGATGGCTTGCAGCTCTTCGCGGCCCAGCACCACGCCGGTGGGGTTGTTCGGGTTGGAGAAGAAAATCGCCCGGGTGCGCGGGGTAATGGCCTTGGCCAACACGGCGGCATCGAGGCGGAAACCCTCGTCCGCCGCGCAAGGCACCCGCACCAGCGTGGCGCCGGACGCCTTGAGCGTCGCTTCGTAAGTAACGTACATCGGATCGAAGGCAATCACTTCGTCGCCGGCACCGAGCAGGCACATCGAGGTGGCGAACAAGGCGTTCTGTGCACCGGCCGTGAGAATGACGTTGGACGCCTGCAGTTCGCGGTCGATCAGTTGGCTGTAGCGGCCGGCGATGGCCTCGCGCAGGGCCTGGCGGCCGGCGATTTCGGTGTAGTGGGTATCCCCTTCGCGCAAGGCGTGGATGGCGGCATTGGTAATGAAATCGGGGGTGGGGAAATCCGGGTCGCCGACACTGAGGATGATCACGTCCTCGCCTTTGCGCTGCGCCGCGTTGGCCGCGTAGTGAATATCCCAGGCGGCAACGCCTTGGCCACTGATCCGTTCAACAAAGGGTGAAAACCGCATGCCAGTGCCTCGTTCGAATTGAAGAAACGCAAGCCCGCAACCAGCCGGGGGAAGGTGGCCCCAACATAGTCCAGACTGAACACTCGTTCAACAGAAAACTCGCGAGGCTTCGCGTTCAGCGTAAACAGGTCGTTTTCACGACAGTCGCGCCGTTTTTCAGCACGGTGCAATCAAGCGACGTGAAACGATTTTGCTGACCGCGCCAATCGCCAGGGCGATGCAGATCAGCCCCGCCGCAACCGCAAACGTCAACCGCATCCCCTGTGCGATGGCCTCAGGTTGTGCCAGCAAAATATCTTGGCTGGCCGAGCCGAATGCGAACACTGCGCCCATTACCGAGGCGCCCGTGATCAGCCCGAGATTGCGCGACAACCCGAGCAACCCGGAAACCACACCACGCTGCTGCAACTCAACATCTGCCATCACAGCGGTATTGTTCGCCGCCTGGAACAGCGCATAGCCGGCCGTGAGGACCACCAGCGGCGCGAGGTAGCCGACTACGCCGACGCTCATCGGCACGACGGGAAGGATGCAAGCGCCGGTCAGCATGGCAATCAGCCCGACCGTGCTCGAACGCTGCACGCCCAATTGGTCGACCAGGCGTCCGGAGGGCACGCCGGCCAATGCCGCCACCAGCGGCCCGGCCGACATTACCAGCCCGACACTCGCCGCGCTCAAACCCAGTGCGCCCGACAGATAGAACGGCCCGACTACCAGGGTGACCATGACCACCGTGGTCACCAGGGTGCTCATGGCGAACCCCGCGCTCAGCAGCGGATTGCGCAACATCGTCAGTTTGACCAGTGGCGACGAGGCGGTCTGCTCGACGAGCACGAACATAATCAGCCCGATCACCGTGGCCAGCATCAACGCCGTATTGAGCGGACCGAAGCTACCGCGCCCAAGGGTCATGGCCAGCGCGTAAGCCAACAGGGTCAGGACCAATACCAGAGCGCCAAGCGTGTCGAAATCGGGTCGGGTGGGCGTCATCTCGTGGCGATCCTGCGGCAAAAAGCGCCAGGCCAGTCCGATCGCCAGGACACCCAGGGGCAGGTTCAGCAGAAAAATCCCCTGCCAGCCCACCTGGGCAATCAACACGCCGCCAAGCGTCGGCCCCAGCGAGGTGCCAATCGCCGACATCGTGCCGAGCACGCCCATCGCGCTGCCCATTTTTTCCTTGGGCACCGCCCCGCTCACCAGTGCCATGGTCAGCGCCATCATGGTCGCCGCACCGACGCCCTGTAAGGCCCGGGCGGCAATCAGCAACCACAGATTGGGCGCCAGGGCGCACAGGAGCGAGGCGACGGTGAACAGCGCAATGCCGATCAGCAGCAATCGCCGCCGCCCCAGGAGGTCACCGAGCCGGCCGACGCTGACGATCAGCGCGGTGATGCTCAGCAAGTAGGCGAGCACCACCCACTGCACGGCCTGGAACGACGCTGAAAACGCCTCGGCCAGTGTCGGTAAACCCACGTTGGCAATGCTCGTGCCCAGGGATGACAGCAGCATGGACAGCGACAGGCTGGCCAGCGCGCCCCGAATCGATATGGACTTCATTTTCTCGCGACTCCGCAAACAGGTTGTCTGGAGCGTAAGCCCGCACCTAATATGGCGGAAGACGCAGCATTTGCACTGAATACATGCACCAGACGCCACCTACCCACAAACCAGTGTGGGAGCGGGCTTGCTCGCGAAAGCGGTGTGTCAGCCAACGTTAATGTTGAGGCTGATGGCCCCTTCGCGAGCAAGCCCGCTCCCACAGGTATTTCCGATGCCAGACCTGAATCTGCTGATCACCCTGAACGTGTTACTGGAGGAAGGCAGCGTGGCCCGCGCCGCGCAGCGTTTGCGCCTGAGCCCGTCCGCCATGAGCCGGGCGCTGGCGCGGTTGCGCGAAACCACGGGCGATCCGCTGCTGGTGCGGGCTGGGCGCGGACTGGTTCCCACCCCCCGGGCGCTGGAGCTGCGTGAACGGGTCGGCGCGCTGGTGCAGGACGCCGAAGCCGTCCTGCGCCCCGCCGAGGCACTGGACCTCGATCAACTGGTGCGCACCTTCACCCTGCGCACCAGCGATGGCTTCGTGGAAAATTTCGGACCGCCACTGATCGCCCGCATCCACCAGGAGGCACCCGGTGTCCGCCTGAATTTCGTGCAGAAGCTGAACAAGGACAGCACCTTGCTGCGCGAAGGCGCGGTGGATCTGGAAACCGGTGTGATCGGCGAATCCACCAGCCCGGAGGTGCGGACCCGGATGCTGTTTCGCGACCGGTTCATTGGCGTCGTGCGCAAGGGCCATCCACTGGCTCGAGGCGAGATGACAGCGGTTCGTTATGCCGCCGCCCGGCACATCCTGGTCTCGCGCCGGGGCCACGAAAAAGGCGTCATGGACGACGCCTTGAATGAGCTGGGACTGAAGCGCGACATCGCCACCATTGTCGCCGGTTTCTCTTCGGCGATTGCCCTGGCGCGGGCTTCAGACCTGGTCGCCAGCGTGCCGCAGCGGCACGTCGGCAACCTGTGCCGGGGGATGCATTGCTTTGCCCTGCCCTTCCCCACGCCGACGATCACGGTGTCGATGCTGTGGCACCCGCGCATGGATGCCGACCCGGCCCATCGCTGGCTGCGCGGCTGTGTGTGGGAGGTTTGCAGTCAATAAACCCCGGGGCGCGCATTCAAGCGATTTGTATCGAAGTGTATTTCCCCCGACCACCTTACACAGCGATACAAATCCGCCAGGTTCAGGACATATGTGCAGTACATGGAAATGAAAAAGTGGGGCGCATCGGAAAGCGCAGGTTTTCCGAGCATTCCAGCGACCCACTGACAGGAAAAACCACCATGATCAATGCAATCGATACCGTGCTGTACACCGGCAAGACCCACACCACCGGCGGCCGCGACGGTCAGGCGCGCAGCACCGATGGACGCCTGGACATCAAGCTTTCGCCTCCCGGAGGTTCGGGCGCCGGCACCAATCCTGAGCAACTGCTGGCGGCGGGTTGGTCGGCCTGTTTCATCGGGGCGATGGGCAAGGCGTGCGTCGCGCTGAAAGTGGCCTTGCCGAGCGATGTTGCGGTGGATGCCGAAATCGATCTGGGCAAGTCCGAAAACGCTTTCTTCCTTCAAGCCCGTCTGAATGTCAGCCTGCCGGGCCTGGACCCGGCCATCGCACGCAGCGTGGTGGAACTGGCGCATCAGACTTGCCCGTACTCCAAGGCGACCCGCGGCAACATCGACGTCGAGATCAATCTGGTTTGACCGACGCGGAAAAGCCTGGCCTGACGTCTCAATACCGGTCAGGCCAGGCTTTCTGAACACCGCAATCGTTGTTGTTGTTGTAGGAGCGAGCTTGCTCGCGATGGACGTTAACGATAACGCGTGTTTCCTGGTTAAACACAGCGCTCTCAAGACCATCGCGAGCAAGCTCGCTCCTACAGTTCACTCCTTCAGGATCAGCAGCGGCTGGCCTTTCCTGGCGATATAGGTTGCCAGTTCCGACGCCTTGTCCTGGCCCACGTTTTTCGCCACATGGGCGACGCCTTCGGGGATGTACAACGAATCACCGGCCTTGAGCGTCACCGGTGCCCGCCCTTCCAGCTGATATTCGAAGGTGCCGCTGATCACGTGCGCCACTTCTACGCCAGGGTGAGCATGCCTGGGCGAAACCACGCCTGGATCGAAATCCACGAGCACCTGAGTGACTTCGCGATCGGCAGCGCCCAGGTCTTCGCGTACCAGGTCGGTGCGATGCAGGCCCTGCTGCCAGCTTTTCATCGCCGGGGCCGCCTGTGTTTCCTGGGCTTGAGAGAGACTCGCGAAGGCAGCGAGCCCTGCAGCGGTCAGAACCAGACCCAGCTTGCCGATGGTGTGACGGGTGTTGATACGCAACATTGCCTTTCCTCCAGTTGAACCCTGGCCAGCCGCGCCGAAAATGACACGGTGCCGGTGGTTGCATTTGAAGGCCGCCGTGTATCGCCCGGGTGTCTGGAAACACCGGTTTTGTATGCCCGGGTAACGGCGGGCGTTGCGGATACCTGCGGATACAAACCCGCCGCTAGGCCTTGAACGCTTCGCGCCGGGCACTACGTTCGGCGACATAGGCGGCACTCGGTTCACTAATCAGGTCTGCGCGGCGCAACGGCTGCCCGCAATGGGCGCACAGCGGACCGAGCCCGGCGGGTTCGCCGCAACTGCGGTGGGTATAGACCACCGCCAGGCCCTCCTCGGGTGACTTGCACCAGGTTTCGCCCCAGGCCCGCAACGCCAGGACCACCGAGTAGAACCCGTCGCCTTTTTCCGTGAGGTGATATTCGTAGCGTTTTGGCCGTTCGCTGTAAGCGCGGCGCTCTACGAGCCCGTCGGCCTCCATGCTCTTCAAGCGCGCCGCGACCATTTGCGGCGTACCGCCGGTCTGCGCCTGGATGTCATCAAAGCGGTGGCTGCCCATGAACAACTCACGCAGGACCAGTACCGTCCAGCGGTCGCCCACAACGGCTTCGGCCCGGGAAATCGGGCACAGGGTTTCAGAAACAGTTGTTTTCACCGACATGCGGTATTGCCTCTTTCCTAGTTACTATGATTATCATATCAACGTAAATTCCAAGCAACTACACTTCACCATCCACGGATTCTTTTGCGGAGAACCACCATGCCCAGCGCCACCTACCCTCTTGACCGGACGGCCTACCTGCTGGTCGACCCCTACAACGACTTTCTGTCGGAAGGCGGAAAGATCTACCCCTTGATCGAGCCCATTGCCAAGGGCGTCGGCCTGCTCGACAACCTGCGTACGCTTGATCGCACCGTTCGCGGGCTCGACATTCCGGTGGTCATCGTACCGCACCACCGCTGGGAAAAAGGCGACTACGAAAACTGGGATCACCCAAGCCCCACCCAGTGCAAGATCATGCACATGCATCACTTCGCACGGGGCGAATGGGGCGGTGAATGGCACTCCGATTTCGCGCCGAAGGACGGCGACATCGTCGTGCAGGAACATTGGGGCTCCAGCGGTTTTGCCAATACCGACCTCGATTTCCGCCTCAAGCAAAAGGGTATCACCCATGTGATCATCGTCGGCCTGCTGGCCAATACCTGCATCGAGGCAACCGCCCGTTACGCTCAGGAACTCGGCTATCACGTCACCCTGGTACGGGATGCGACCGCCGCCTTCAAGCCGGAAATGATGCATTCGGCTCACGAGCTGAACGGCCCGACCTTCGCTCACGCCATCCTGACCACCGATGAACTGGTTGCCGCGCTGGCACAGGCAGGTGCGTGATGCAGTTGACCGGCAACCTGCTGATCGGCGCCCGTGAAGTTGGCGCCAGCGAAGGCACCCTGAAGGCGCTCAATCCCGCGACCAACCAGCCGATTGAACCGGCGTTCGCGCTGGGTAGCGTGGCCGATGTCGACCGGGCGGCGATCCTGGCCGATCAAGCATTCGATGTGTACAGCCATACCTCGCTCGCCGTGCGTGCGGCGTTTCTCGAACGCATTGCCGACAATCTCGATAGCGTTCGCCAAGCGCTGGCCGCACGGGCCGCCCTCGAAACCGGCCTGCCACAAGCGCAGCTGGAAGGCGAGGCAATCAAAGCGGCCACCCAGTTCCGCCAGTTCGCCGATGTGGTGCGCACGGGCCGCTTCCTGCAACTGGCCATTGACCCTGCACAACCGGAGCGCCAGCCGCGCCCGCGCATGGACCATCGCCTGCAAAAAGTCGCCATCGGCCCGGTGGCGATCTTCGGCGCGAGCAACTTCCCCATCGCCTACTCGGTGGCCGGCGGCGATACCGCGTCGGCGCTGGCGGCGGGTTCGACCGTCATTCTCAAGGCGCACAACGCGCATCCCGGCGCCTCGGAAATCCAGGCCCGTGCCATCCGCCAAGCGGTGCAAGACAGCGGATTGCCCGAAGGCGTGTTCTCCATGGTGCGTGGCTCCGGCAACGCCATCGGCGAAGCGCTGGTCGATCATCCGCTGATCAAGGCCGTGACCTTCACCGGTTCCGAACAAGGCGGCATGGCGCTGTATCGGCGTGCACAGTTGCGTCCCGAGCCGATTCCGGTCTTCGCCGAAATGACCAGCGTCAACCCGACATTCATCCTGCCCCGGGCTCTCGCCGAACGCGGTGCGCAGATCGGCGATGGCTTTGTCGAGCGCATGCTGGTCAACGTCGGGCAAGCCTGCCTGAAGCCGGCGATCCTGCTGGCTGTCGAAGGCGCAGGGTTTGCAGCACTGCGCCACGCCATGAGCCAATGCGTGAGCGCAGCACCGGCGCGCACGATGCTGACACCGGGCATCCATGGGGCCTATCTGAACGGGCTGCGCACCCTGGAAAACGCCGGCGCCCGCCTCGTCGCCGTGGGCTCGACCGCCACCGCTGAAGTCGATGGTCGTTCGGCGCTGTTCGAAGTCGATGGCGAACATTTTCTCGCCGAGCCGGCGCTTTCCCAGGAGGTATTCGGCCCGTCCGCGCTGCTGGTGAAGGTCCGGGATGAAGCAGAGCTGTTGCGGGTAGCGCGCGCCTTCAAGGGGCAACTCAGCGCGACCCTGCACCTTGAACAGGACGACCTGCCACTGGCCCGTCGCCTGCTGCCAACCCTGGAGCGACGCACCGGGCGCATCGTGGTCAATGCCTTCGCCCATCCGCAGGAAGTGTGTTTCGCCACCGTGCATGGCGGGCCGTTTCCGGCCACCTCGGACAGTCGCTTTACTTCGGTGGGCATGACCGCCATCGAGCGCTTCCTGCGCCCGGTGGCTTACCAGGGATTTCCGGATGCCTTGTTGCCGGAGGTTTTGCGCGAGGGCAATCCCTTGGGGTTGCCGCGTCTTGTCGACGGTCATTGAACGAAAATGCATCTCCGGCCACCGCTGACTGCAGGAGCGAGACGGCTCCTACATTGGTGTTGTAGGGGCAAAACACAGTTCTTTTGCCCACTGAAAATCCCTGTGGGAGCGGGCTTGCCCGCGAAGGCGTCGGCACAGCCAACATCATCGGTGGCTGAACTACCGCTTTCGCGGGCAAGCCCGCTCCCACAGTAGATTCGGTAGTCCACAAATACTGCGTACACCCACTAACCCTGTAGGAGCAAGCTCAGTTGTTTTTCGCGAGCCGGGTGTCGCCGCTGTCCCATCCGCCCCCCAGGGATTTGTAGATTGCCACAATGGCCCGGTACTGGTCGGTTTCACCCAGTGCCTGGGCATCTTCGGCGTTCAGGCGCTCGCGTTGTGCGTCGAGTAACACCAGGTAGTCCACCACCCCTTCCTTGTATTGCGTTGCCGCCAGATCGGCCGCGGCACGGCTCGACTCGCTTTGCCGGATCAGCGACAGCAGGCGTTCCTGGCGTTTGCCGTAGTCGCTGAAGGCGTTTTCCGACTCTTCCAGAGCGAGCAGCACCTGTTGCTCATAGGTTGCCAACGCACCCTCGGCCTCGGCATTTGCGCCGCGAATGCGCGCCCGCACACTGCCCAGGTCAAACGCAGCCCAGGTGATGCTCGGACCCAGGCTCCAGGCGCGGGCGGCACTGGAACCGATTTGCGAACCACGCCCCGCGATGAACCCCAGGAATCCGCTCAGGCTCACCCGTGGAAACAGGTCGGCGGTGGCCACGCCGACATCCGCCGTTGAAGCCGCCAGACGGCGCTCTGCCGCGCGCACATCCGGGCGCCGCTGCAACAGCTCGCCGGGATCACCAACCGGCAACGCCTTGGCGATGGCCGGCAAGTCCTTCGGACTCAAGTCGATGCCCAGCGTGTCCGGGCGTTCACCCAGCAGCGTGGCGATGCGGTTTTTGTGATGCACCTGCTCCGCCTGCAGTTGCGGCACGCTCGCCTCGACGGCCGCCAGGCGGGCATCGGCACGCACCACGTCAAGTTCATTGCCCACGCCCGCGTCACGCAGGCTCACCGTGACGCTGCGCGATTCGCTCTGGTTCTTGAGGTTGGCCAGGGCGATTTTTTCCCGCAGTTGCGCACCCCGCAGTTGACCATAGGCATCCACCAGCTCGGCGATCATGCTCACCCGCAGTTGGTACAGGTCCGCCGCCGTGGCGTCTTCCCGGGCATCGCTGGACTCCAGCTCGCGCTGGATGCGCCCGAACAGATCGATCTCCCAGGCCATGTCCAGGCCCAGGTCGTAGCGATCGGTGTTGACCCTACTCTCGGTCAGACCCGGCACCTGCGACTTGCCCTGCTGGCTGCTGACCCGGCTGGTGACCACCGGCAGGTTGTCGTTGCTGATGTCATCGCGGATGGCCCGGGCGGCTTTCCAGCGGGCGAAGGCCACGCGCAGATCGCGGTTGCCATTGAGCGCTTTGCCGACCAGCTGATTCAGCGTGGGGTCGTCGAATTGCTGCCACCACACCGTTTCAAAACGCGTTTGATCGTAGTGGGCTCCTTGTGCCGAGACGACATGGGCAGGTGCCGTGTCGGGGGTCTTGTAATCCGGTCCGACGGTGCAGGCGGCCAACGCGGTGACCAGCAGGCTCGGTAAAAACAGCTTGAAAGCGTTCATCAGTGTGCCTCCGGATCAATGACCTTGAGCGAGTGAGCGCGGGCCGCCTGGCGCGCGGCTTTACGTTCGATGTAGCGACGGATAAGGACGTAGAACACCGGTGTCAGCAACAGACCGAAGAAGGTCACGCCGAGCATCCCGGAGAACACGGCGACCCCCATGGCCCGACGCATCTCGGAACCGGCGCCGGTGGACGTCACCAGCGGGATGACGCCCATGATGAACGCGAACGACGTCATCAGAATCGGGCGCAGACGCTGCCGGCAGGCTTCGAGAACAGCGTCCAGCGGCGACAGGCCCTGGTCCTGTTTGTCCTTGGCGAACTCGACGATCAGGATCGCGTTCTTGCACGCCAGCCCCACCAGCACGATCAGGCCGATCTGGGTGAAGATGTTGTTGTCGCCCTTGGAGATGATCACCCCGGCAATCGCCGACAGCAGGGTCATCGGCACGATCAGGATCACCGCCAGCGGCAGGCTCCAGCTTTCATACAGGGCCGCCAACACCAGGAACGCCAGCAGGACGCAGAGCGGGAACACCAGCAACGCGGTGTTGCCGGAGAGGATCTGTTGGTAGGTCAGGTCGGTCCACTCGTAGGTCATGCCGTTGGGCAGTTCTTGCTTCAACAGCTTTTCTATCGCCGCCTGCGCCTGGCCGGAGCTGTAGCCCGGGGCGGCGCTGCCGTTGATTTCTGCGGTGACGAAACCGTTGTAGTGCGAGACCCGGTCCGGCCCCGACGTCGGGCTGACCTTGACGAAGGTGGCCAGTGGAATCATCTCTCCACGGTCGTTGCGCACCTTCAACTGGCCGATCTGCTCCGGTTCCTGACGGAACTGCTGCTCGGCCTGGACATTGACCTGATAGGTACGGCCAAAACGGTTGAAGTCGTTGGCGTACAGCGACCCCAGGTACACCTGCAGCGTGTCGAAAATGTCGTTGATCGCCACGCCGTGGGTCTTGGCTTTTTCGCGATCGATGGCGGCCTCGACCTGCGGCACGTTCACCGTGTAGCTGGTAAACAGGTTGGCCAGTTCCGGCACGCTGCGGCTCTTGCCGATGATGTTCATGGTCTCCTTGTACAGCTCGTCGTACCCCAGGTTGCCGCGGTCTTCGATCTGCAGGCGGAAGCCACCAATGGTGCCCAGGCCTTGAACCGGCGGCGGCGGAAACACCGCGATGTAGGCGTCTTGAATGCCACCGAACTTGGCGTTCAGCGAAGCGGAAATCGCTCCGGCGGACAGGCTCGGACTTTTGCGTTCATCGAAAGCGCTCAAGCCGATGAACGCAATGCCTGCATTCGGGCTGTTGGTGAAACCGTTGATCGACAAGCCCGGGAAGGCCACGGCGCTGTCGAAGCCCGGTTCGTTCATGGCGATGGTACTCATGCGCCGGATCACCGACTCGGTGCGATCGAGGCTGGCCGCATCCGGCAGTTGCGCGAAGGTCACCAGGTACTTTTTGTCCTGGGTCGGCACGAACCCGGTCGGCGTGGTGCTGAAGCCCATGTAGGTCATGGCGATCAGGCCGGCATAGACCAGCAACGCCACGCTGCTGCCACGGATGACCTTGGACACGGTCCCGACATAACCATTGCCGGCCTTCTCGAACAGCCGGTTGAAGGGCTTGAACAGCCAGCCACCGAACAGGCGATCCAGAATCCTCGAAAAGCGGTCCTTCGGTGCGCTGTGGGACTTGAGCAGAACCGCCGCCAATGCCGGCGACAAGGTCAGCGAGTTGAACGCAGAGATCACCGTGGAGATTGCGATCGTCAGGGCGAACTGTTTGTAGAACTGTCCCGTCAGGCCGGAAATGAACGCCGCCGGGACGAACACCGCGCACAGCACCAATGCTGTGGCGATGATCGGGCCGGTCACCTCGCCCATGGCTTTTTGGGTCGCTTCGACCGGATCGAGCCCCGTCTCGATATTGCGCTCGACGTTCTCCACCACGACGATCGCATCGTCGACCACGATACCGATGGCCAATACCAGGCCGAACAGCGACAAGGCGTTGAGCGAAAAACCGAACAGGTGCATCACGGCAAAGGTACCGATCAACGACACCGGTACGGCGACCAGTGGAATGATCGAAGCGCGCCAGGTTTGCAGGAACAGGATCACCACCAGCACCACGAGGATCAGCGCTTCGAACAACGTGTGAACCACCGCCTCGATCGAGCTGCGCACGAAGATGGTCGGGTCGTAGACGATCTCGTAGTCCATGCCTTGCGGGAAGCTCTTTTTCAGCTCGGCCATCTTCGCCCGCACCTGGTCGGAGACGTCGATGGCATTGGAACCCGGGCGCTGGAAGATTGGCATCGCCACCGCTTCCTGGTTGTTGAGCAAGGCGCGCAAAGCGTACTGGTTGGAGCCGAGTTCAATCCGCGCAATGTCCTTGAGGCGTGTGATTTCGCCGTCCGGACCACTGCGGACGATCACGTTCTCGAACTCTTCTTCGGTGACCAGGCGGCCCTGGGAGTTGATCGACATCTGGAAGCTGGTGGCGTTGGGTGCAGGCGGTGAACCCAGTTGGCCGGCCGCCACCTGACGGTTCTGTTCACGCACCGCATTGACCACGTCGGTAGCAGTCAGGTTGCGTGACGCGGTCTTGTTCGGGTCGAGCCAGATACGCAGCGAGTAGTCGCCGATACCGAACATCTTCACGTCACCGATTCCGTTCAGGCGCGACAGCTCATCCTTGACGTTGAGGATCGCGTAGTTGGACAGGTACAGCATGTCGTAGCGCTTGTCCGGCGAGGTCAGGTGCACCACCATCGTCAGCTCGGGCGACGCCTTGTCCACGGTGATACCGATGCGCGTCACTTCCTCGGGAAGCTTCGGCTCGGTGCGGGTCACGCGGTTCTGCACCTGTACCTGGGCGTTGTCCAGATCGGTGCCCAGGGCGAAGGTCACGGTGAGCGTGAGTCGACCATCGGCCGTCGACTGCGAGGACATGTACAGCATGTTCTCCACGCCGGTGATGGCTTGCTCCAGGGGCGCGGCCACGGTTTCACCGATGACCTTGGGGTTGGCCCCCGGATAGTTGGCGTGAACGACAACGGTGGGTGGCACCACTTCCGGGTACTCGCTGATCGGCAACTGGAACAGCGCGATGGCGCCGGCGATCAGGATCAGCAGCGAGAGCACGGCGGCGAAGATCGGCCGCGTGATAAAAAACCGGGAGAACTTCATGGCAGTGTTCCTTTATCCGCGAGGCGAAACGGTTGCATCGGTTTTCACCAGTGCCGGTGACGGCGCGACGGGCTGATTACCCGCCTCGACGGCCTGCCGCTGACGGGCCAGGTTGGCGACGGTTTGCGCGTCGGCCATCGGCGCGTCCTGAGGCGTGACCACTGCGCCGGGACGGACCCGTTGCAGACCGTTGATGACGATCCGGTCTTCCTTCTGCAAACCGCTGCGCACGATGCGCAAGCCTTCGAGCTTCGGCCCAAGGTCGACGCTGCGGTACACGGCCTTGTTGTCCTGGTCGATCACCAGCACGAACCTTTTGCCCAGGTCGGTGCCCACCGCTTCGTCCTTGATCAGCAGGCCGGCATAGGCCGCGCTGCCCACCAGTTTCAACCGGGCATACAACCCCGGGGTGTATTGACCGTCGGCGTTGTCGAACACCGCGCGGCCACGAATGGTGCCGGTCTTGGGGTTGACCTGGTTGTCGACGAAGTTCATCTGCCCCAGGTGGCTATTGCCCTCCTCGTTCGACAAGCCCATGTACACCGGTGTCGACTGGCTGCGCTGGCCTTGACGGGAGAGCTGACCGTATTTGAGGAACAGGCGCTCGTCGGCGTCGAAATAGGCGTAGACCTTGTCGGTGGAGACCACGCTGGTCAGCGCCGAGGTGTCGGCGGTGACGATGTTGCCGGCGGTGATTTCAGCACGGCTGACCCGGCCGGTAATCGGTGCGGTGACGCGGGTGAAGCTCAGGTTCAGGCGTGCCAGATCGAGTTGCGCCTGAACCGCATCGACGGCGGCGCGAGCTTCCTGGGCGGTGGTGTTGCGCGTGTCGGCCAATTCCGCCGAGATCGCATTGCTGCTCAGCAGGCGCTGGCCCCGCTGCGCTTCATTGCCAGTTCGAACCAGCGTGGCGCGAGCCTGTTGCAATTGCGCCTCTAAACGATGCACTTCATGTTCGAACGGCCGTGGATCGATCTGGAACAGCAAATCCCCTTTCTTTACCGACTCGCCATCAGTGAAGGCGACACGATCAATCTGCCCCGACACCCGCGGGCGAACCACGACGGTTTCCGGTGCTTCCAGGCGGGCGGTGACTTCATCCCATTCGGTGATGGGTTGCTCGAGCACTTTGGCGACCGTGACAGGCGGCGCACCCGCAGCCTTGGCGGCATCGGGTGCGTGGCCGCAAGCAGTGAGGGTCGCCAACGCCAATGCAGCAAGGGGGTAACGCAAAGGTTTGAGTGACTGTTGCATGGTTAGTGTCCGCCTGAGGGTTTAGAGGTTGAAAAATTCTCGCCCCCACTGGGGGCAGCGACGAATTGAATGGAGTGAACTTGGCTATCATCATTAATGATGACCATCATGTTTAAGGGCAAAAAAACGAATGATCCGATCAAGCCTCTGAATCAACAGGGTTTTTATTGGAAGCCGTCAGACTGACGACAGCGCAGATACAGTCCAGTGCGGGCCCAAGGGTTTGCGCCACCTGCAAGGCTCGGGTGGTCGGTTCCATTTTGTGGCCAATGCGTTTAAACAGAGGGTCGTTGAACAGCGTACGCAATCGACTCAATGCGCCGCTGACCGCCGGTTGGCCCAGGGAAAGTCTTTGCGCGGCCCGAGTGACGTTGCGTTCCTGAAAGAGCGCCTCGAAAATCACCAGCAGATTGAGGTCGATACGACGCAGATCATGACGTTTCATGGGGCGGCACCCTGTGAGGTGTTCTGACTCGAGCCACGGGCTCGTCGGCCTGCAAAGCCATTGCCGCAAATTTATATTATGATCATCATCAATACCAGCCCTTCAGCAAAAAATTGCCAGGGCGCTCATCGGATGACAGGAACCCACTCATGAAAGTGACGAAAGACCAGGCAGCGGCCAACAAGGAAGCGATCCTCGGCGCAGCCTCGAAGATGTACCGGGAAAAAGGCATCGATGGCATTGGTATCGGCGAACTGTCCCGCTCGGTGGGCCTGACCCATGGCGGCTTTTACGGACAGTTCCCCGGCGGCAAGGAGCAGTTGGCGTCAGAGGCGGTCAGCCGCACGTTCGAAACCAACATCGAAGACTGGCGAGCAGCCAAATCCATCCCCGAGTTGCTCAAGGGTTACCTGACCCAAAGCCACTTGAACAACTGGACCGAAGGCTGCCCGATCCCTGCCCTGGGAGCCGATGTCGCGCGCAATGGCGGTGCCATCAGCCACTCGTTCACCCAAGGCGTGCAAACCCTGATCGAAACGCTGATGCCATTGGTCGACGGCGAAACCGATGATGAAAAACACCAGGAGGCCTTGCGTATCCTTGCATCGATCACCGGGGCGATACTGATCGCCAGGGCATTGGACAACCCTCGATTGTCGGAGCAGTTCCTGCAATCGGTGATCAATGCCTGGCCTGCCAGCGCAGAAAAAACAGCAGAAGACACGGACATTAAATGCTGACCGCGAGCAACGTGCAGATGAAGTGACCGAGCCCCGATCTCACTCAGGTCGCGGCAATGTCAGGTTTTTTTTGATGACACCAGATCGAAACTCGCTGTGTCACGACACCTCATAAAATTCCAGAAAAGGTGTCGCGGTCGTTTCACGAGCAGAGCTTGGCCGAGCTGGCCCGCGATCCCGGAGCCCTAACGAGCGATACTCGGTGATTGTTTTGTCCAGAGAATGCTTATCGCATCTGTTTCAAGCGTCAGGTTGTTACCGACCCTGAGCCAGAACAGTATGTCGTTAGGCGTTGATACACTGAAAAAGATCCAGTGCCCCGCCCCATCGGCCTTTTCCTCTACGTCTGCAACGTACAACGCGACCTCGCTTTCGCTAAGTTCCAGGGCATCGGAGATTTCCCGCTGTGTCGGCTTTCTTACGCTACTCATAGCGAAATCCATTTCTTGAACAAGGTGCTGAAAGCATAGCTGAACACCAAATCCTGGAATCTCCACCTATCGCTTCCGGTCACGGAGGGCGGCGCCTGCGATCACGACCCTACGTGCGCAAGCTCTTCGTCAATGATTCGCTCTGCATTCTTCGCTGCGGTTGTCGCGAACTCGTAACAGACCCGGAAGTCCTGCTCCGTTACCGATGCAGATCCCTGCAAGTTCTCCAGGCAGCGCGTTAATGCATGCTTTATCAAGCCATCATTTAGAGCATTGCGGGCCGCCTCTTCACCTTCAACCGCTCGAATGGCAGCTTCGATTTCTTCGATCTGCTCAATCTTCGCCGCCAGCGCGACCTTGGCGAACTCATCTCGCTCGATGATTTTGGTCCAAGAGTGATCAACTATCAGCGTTTTCATTAGTAGCCCCTCTCTTGCGGACTCATGCCTGGTCATCAACCAATAGCCCACAAACTCGAATCACGCCAGCCGGTGAAGTTCAGTGGAGGCTGAGGTTGCGAATGAGCAGCACAGCGTCAGCTCTCGTCTCAACCTTTATGGCCCGGTGCTCGTCACCTACCTTGTACGAGTCATCAGTGACGCTGTCGGTTAAGCAATTTCAGCCGCGACACCCTTTGTAGCAGCTGCCGAGCCCGCGAGGCTGCGTTCGGCTGCGAAGCAGTCG
>NZ_JBWKWD010000060.1:0-19198 GCF_059422045.1 Pseudomonas sp. GW821-FHT02A08 | reverse complement strand
TGCTTCGCAGCCGAACGCAGCCTCGCGGGCTCGGCAGCTGCTACAAAGGGTGTCGCGGCTGAAATTGCTTAACTGACCTGGCATTACTCCCAAGTGGAGGCCGTTTTGCATTTTCACATCCGGCTCTTCTTGCGCCGCTTCCACTGCCTGGCCACCCACCAGCGCCAATACATCATCACCAGGAAGTAGGCCAGTGCACCGAGTGCCAGCCCCGTCACCACCGAGCCCAGCAGAAACGGTTGCCACAAGGTCGAGATTTCGCCCCTGATCCATTCCCAGGTCAGTGAGTCCGGCAACTGCCGGGCGGGGACGTCCATCAGCCAGGCGCCGGTCTGGTAGGTGCAAAAGAACACGGCAGGCATGGTGATCGGGTTGGTCAGCCAGACCAGGCTCACGGCGATCGGCATGTTGCCGCGCACGATGATGGCGAGGATTGCCGCCAGCAGCATCTGCAACGGGATTGGCAGGAACGCCGCGAACAAACCCACGGCCATGGCTCGGGCCACGGAGTGGCGGTTGAGGTGCCACAGGTTCGGGTCATGCAGCAGCGTGCCGAGAAAGCGTAAGGACTTGTGTTCCCTGATGCTCATCGGGTCTGGCATGTAACGTTTGAATAAGCGCCGGGGCATAAGGCTTCTCGGTCGGTCAGGGTGGCAAGTATGTCTGGATTCTATGAACTGCCCATTCAGACTTTGTGACAATTGATAACGACGCCCGCGCGACGGGCGGGCTAAGCCTTGGAGGGGACTCTCAAGGACGGGCTTATGCGCACAGGGATGATGGCGTTGGCGCTGGGTCTGCTGACTTTGCGTTTTTTACCGGCGTTGCCGCCGGTCTGGTTGTGGCTGGCGATGCCGGTGGCGGGTTTGATGTTGCTGCCGTTCAGGACTTTTCCGGTGGCGTTTTACTTGTTCGGCTTGAGTTGGGCCTGCGCGAATGCGCAATGGGCGCTGGATGACCGGTTGCCGCCAGCGCTGGACGGAGAAACCCGCTGGGTCGAAGGGCGGGTCACGGGCTTGCCCCGGCATGACGACGGTGTCGTGCGATTCGAGTTGACCGACATCCAGTCCCGGCGTACCCGGCTGCCGCGGCAAATGCGCCTGGCCTGGTATGGCGGGCCGCCGGTGAACAGTGGCGAGCGCTGGCGCCTGGCAGTCAAATTGAAGGGCCCGGTCGGGCTCCTCAATCCGCAGGCGTTCGATTACCAGGCCTGGTTACTGGCACAACACATCGGGGCGACCGGGACGGTCAAGCAGGGCGAACGCCTTGCGCCAGCCCAATGGGCCTGGCGCGATGGAATCCGTCAGCGCTTGCAAGCGGTGGATGCCCAGGGGCGAGGCGGCGCGTTGACCGCGTTGGTGCTCGGGGACGGTGCCGGGCTGAGTCGCGAAGACTGGCAGGTATTGCAGGACACCGGTACGGTGCATCTGTTGGTGATTTCCGGGCAGCACATCGGCTTGCTGGCGGGCGTCGTGTATCTGCTGATCGCCGGCCTGGCCCGCCTTGGGTTATGGCCGAACCGTCTGCCATGGTTGCCTTGGGCGTGTGGCCTGGCATTCGCCGCTGCACTCGGTTACGGGATGCTGGCCGGATTCGGGGTGCCGGTGCGACGAGCCTGCCTGATGCTGGGTCTGGTGTTGTTGTGGCGCCTGCGGTTCCGTCATCTCGGTGCATGGTGGCCGCTGTTGCTGGCACTCTGCGGTATTTTGCTGCTGGAGCCGCTGGCGAGTCTCCAGCCTGGTTTCTGGCTGTCTTTCGCGGCCGTGGCAGTCTTGATATTGGTCTTCGGCGGCCGGTTGGGCCCCTGGCGATGGTGGCAAACCTGGACCCGCGCCCAGTGGCTGATTGCGATCGGATTGTGCCCGTTACTGTTGATACTGGGATTGCCGATCAGCCTTAGCGGTCCGGCAGCCAATTTGCTGGCGGTGCCGTGGATCAGTCTGCTGGTGTTGCCACCGGCCTTGCTCGGGACATTGCTGTTGCCGGTGCCCTACGTGGGCGAGGGCCTGTTGTGGCTGGCGGGCGGTTTGATCGGTGGTTTGTTCAGGGTCCTGGCGTTGTTGGCCGAGGTGCTACCCGCGTGGGTGCCGGAGGCGATTCCTTTGGGGGTATGGAGCCTCGGCGCACTGGGCGCTTTTCTACTGCTGTTGCCGCGTGGTGTTCCGCTGCGTCCGTTGGGTTGGCCTCTGCTGCTGTTGCTGGTATTCCCACCCCGGGCAATGCTGCCGGAAGGCGTCGCTGAAGTCTGGCAGTTGGACGTGGGGCAGGGGTTGGCTATTCTGGTGCGCACCCGGCATCACACCTTGCTGTATGACGCCGGACCGCGTTTCGGTGAGCTTGACCAAGGGGAGCGGGTGGTGCTGCCGGCATTGCGCAAACTCGGGGTGAAGGGCCTCGACCTGATGCTGATCAGCCACGCCCATGCCGATCATGCCGGCGGTGCCCGGGCGATTGCCAAGGGCTTGCCGGTCAAACAGGTGGTCAGTGGTGAGCCCTCTGACTTGCCTGTGGAGTTGCAGGCAGGGCGTTGTGAGAGCGGCCGGCAATGGACCTGGGATGAAGTCGATTTCCAGCTCTGGCACTGGCCATTGGCTGGCGACAGCAACCAGAACTCCTGTGTCTTGCTGATCGAGGCCAATGGCGAACGGTTACTGCTGAGTGGCGATATCGATGCTGCCGCCGAAAGAGCCCTGCTGGACAGTCCGTTGGCCGTGCCCACCGATTGGCTGCAGGCGCCACACCACGGCAGTCGCAGTTCTTCGTCAAACGCCCTGCTGGACGTCCTGCAACCTAAAGGGGCGCTGATCTCCCGCGGCCAGGGCAATTCGTTTGGCCATCCGCATCCTACGGTCATCGCGCGTTATCAAAAACGCGGGATGGCGATCTACGACAGCGTCGAACAGGGTGCCATTCGTCTGCAATTGGGGCGCTTCGAGCCGCCGTGGTCGATGCGCCAGGAACGGCGTTTCTGGCGCGATCCGCCGCCTTTGAACCCATGACCGAGCGTTATCAAAGCCCGACCGGATGCGACATCACGGTCTTCGGTGCGCCCACCCCCTATGTTAGAGTGGCGCACTTTTTCGAGGGGACTGTCACTGTGTGGGAATTGGTCAAATCCGGCGGCTGGATGATGCTGCCGATCATTCTGAGCTCCATCGTGGCCATGGCCATCGTCGCCGAACGTCTCTGGACACTGCGCGCCAGCCGCGTGACCCCGGAGCACTTGCTCGGGCAGGTCTGGGTCTGGATCAAGGACAAACAGCTCAATAAGGAAAAACTCAAGGAACTGCGCGCCAACTCCCCGTTGGGCGAGATCCTGGCGGCCGGCCTGGCCAACTCAAAACATGGTCGCGAGATCATGAAGGAGTGCATCGAAGAGGCCGCAGCCCGGGTGATCCACGAGCTGGAGCGCTACATCAACGCACTGGGCACCATCGCTGCCATGGCGCCGTTGCTGGGTCTGCTGGGTACTGTGTTGGGCATGATCGATATCTTCAGTTCGTTCATGGGCACGGGCATGATGACCAACGCCGCCGTGCTGGCCGGCGGTATTTCCAAAGCCTTGATCACCACGGCTTCGGGGCTGATCGTCGGTATCCCGGCGGTGTTCTTCCACCGGTTTCTGCAACGGCGCATCGATGAACTCGTCGTGGGCATGGAACAGGAGGCGATCAAGCTGGTTGAAGTGGTGCAGGGCGACCGTGACGTTGATCTGGCCGAGGGCAAAGCGTGAAATTCCGCCGCAAGCAACGGGAGAACGTGGACATCAACCTCGTGTCGCTGATCGACGTGGTGTTTGTGCTGCTGCTGTTTTTCGTCGTGACCACCACCTTTACCCGTGAGACCCAGCTGCGCGTCGATCTGCCGGAAGCCGTCAGCGGCACGCCGGCCGACGATCAGAGCAAGCCGCTGGACATCGCCATCAGCGCCGACGGCGTGTTCTCGGTGAACAACCAGATCCTGCCGAAAAGCGACCTGGCCTCGCTGATGGACGCGTTGCAAAAAGAAGCCAACGGCGACACCAACCGACCGTTGTCCATCAGCGCTGACGGCAAGACTGCGCATCAGTCCGTGGTGACTGCCATGGATGCGGCCGGCAAACTCGGCTTCAGTCATTTGCGCATGACCACCATCGAGGCGGCGCCCCCGGCGCCCTGATGGCCATGTCCGATCGATTGCTCGCCGCGTGGTACGCAGGTCATCCGGCCCTGAAGCTGTTGCAGCCATTGGAATGGCTGTACCGGCGCGTGGTCATGAACAAGCGCAAGCGCTTTCTGGCGGGTGAGGGCGAGATCTACCAGCCGCCGGTGCCGCTGATCGTGGTCGGCAATATCACCGTGGGCGGCACCGGCAAGACGCCGCTGATTCTATGGATGATCGAGCACTGCCAGCGCAGCGGCCTGCGTGTCGGCGTGGTCAGCCGGGGTTACGGCGCCAAGCCGCCGCAATTGCCATGGCGAGTCGAGGCCGATCAGGGCGCCGACGTCGCCGGTGACGAGCCGCTGCTGATTGTCCAGCGCACGGGCGTGCCGCTGATGATCGACCCCCATCGCAGCAATGCCGTCAAAGCCTTGTTGGCCAGTGAGCCGCTGGACCTGATCCTGTCCGACGACGGCATGCAACACTATCGCCTGGCCCGCGACCTGGAACTGGTGCTGATCGACGCCGTCCGCGGTCTGGGCAATCGCCGTTGCCTGCCTGCCGGGCCATTGCGTGAGCCGGCCGAGCGCCTGCAAAGCGTCGACGCGGTGCTCTATAACGGTGCCGCATCCGACCGCGATGATGGATTTGCCTTTCAATTGCAACCCACCGCGCTGGTCAATCTGCGCAGCGGCGAACGCCGTCCCCTCGATCATTTTCCCGCCGGCCAGGCCCTGCACGCGGTGGCCGGTATCGGCAATCCGCAACGTTTCT
This sequence comes from Pseudomonas sp. GW821-FHT02A08, assembly GCF_059422045.1. Taxonomy (NCBI): domain Bacteria; kingdom Pseudomonadati; phylum Pseudomonadota; class Gammaproteobacteria; order Pseudomonadales; family Pseudomonadaceae; genus Pseudomonas; species Pseudomonas sp. GW821-FHT02A08. The sequence goes on along the minus strand of NZ_JBWKWD010000060.1, from coordinate 14,284 downwards.
TCAAGACCCTCGAAACGCTACACTGGCAGCCTGTTCCACATGCGTTTGCCGACCACGCCCAATACAGCGTGCAGGCGTTGAATTTCACGCCGTCATTGCCGTTGGTGATGACGGAAAAAGACGCGGTGAAATGCCGTGCCTTTGCCGCCGCCGACTGGTGGTACCTGGCGGTCGATGCCGTGCCGTCGCCGGCCTTCGTGGCCTGGTTCGACACACAGTTGATGCGCCTGCTGCCGGATCGTTTGTTGCCTTAACTCCGTTTTTTCCAGGGAATGCTCATGGACACCAAATTGCTCGACATCCTCGCTTGCCCGGTCTGCAAAGGCCCGCTCAAGCTCAGCGCCGACAAGACCGAGCTGATCAGCAAGGGTGCAGGCCTGGCCTACCCGATTCGCGACGGTATCCCGGTGATGCTCGAATCCGAAGCGCGCACCCTGACCACCGACGAGCGCCTGGATAAATGACCACAGCCTTCACCGTCGTCATTCCATCGCGTTACGCCTCCACCCGCTTGCCGGGCAAGCCGATGCTGCTGATCGCCGGCAAGCCGATGATCCAGCACGTCTGGGAACAGGCGAGCAAAAGCAGCGCCGAGCGGGTGGTGGTGGCCACCGACGACGCGCGCATCGTCGAGGCCTGCAAAGGCTTTGGTGCCGAAGTGGTGCTGACCCGTGAAGATCACAACTCCGGCACCGATCGCCTGGCCGAAGTCGCGATGAAGCTGGGCCTGGCGCCCGACGCCATCGTGGTCAACGTCCAGGGCGACGAACCGCTGATCCCGCCGAGCGTGATCGATCAGGTCGCCGCCAACCTGTCGGCCCACACCGAAGCGCGCATGGCCACCCTGGCCGAGCCGATCGAAGACGCGCAAACCCTGTTCAATCCCAACGTGGTCAAGGTCGTCAGCGACCTCAATGGCCTGGCGCTGACGTTCAGTCGTTCCACCTTGCCCTGGGCGCGGGATGCATTCGCCGTGAACCCTGAGCAGTTGCCCGAAGGCGTGCCGTACCGCCGCCATATCGGCATCTATGCCTACCGCGCCGGTTTCCTGCAGGATTTCGTCAGCTGGGGCCCATGCTGGCTGGAAAACACCGAGTGCCTGGAACAGCTGCGTGCCCTGTGGCACGGCGTGCGGATCCACGTGGCCGACGCATTGATCGCGCCGCCAGCCGGCGTCGATACCGCTGAAGACCTTGAGCGCGTTCGTCGCCTGCTGGAGGCGTGATGCGCGTTTTGTTCGTGTGCCTGGGCAACATCTGCCGTTCTCCCACGGCCGAAGGCGTGCTGCGGCACAAGCTGCGCGAAGCGGGGCTGGCCCATCAGGTTGAGGTCGCTTCCGCCGGCACCGGCGACTGGCATGTCGGCAAGGCGCCGGACAAGCGCAGTCAGGCGGCGGCGAAGCTGCGCGGTTATGACTTGTCCGCCCAGCGCGCCCGGCAAGTCAGCCGCGCCGATTTCGCTACCTACGACCTGATCCTGGCGATGGACAACAGCAACCTGCGCAACCTCAAGGCCTTGCGACCGGCCAAGGGCAAGGCCGAACTCGACCTGTTCCTGCGTCGCTACCAGTCACCAGTCGATGAAGTGCCGGATCCGTACTACGACGGCGAGCAAGGTTTCGAGCAGGTGCTGGACCTGATCGAGCACGCCAGTGATTTGCTGGTGATCGAATTGAAGGGACGGTTATGAGTTTGCAGGTTCAGTCGCAGGTTTCGCTCAAGCCGTACAACAGCTTTGGCGTGGATGTCCGGGCCCGGCTGTTTGCACAGGCCCATAGCGACGCCGATGTGCGAGAAGCCCTGGCCTACGGGCTGGAGCACAAGGTCCCGGTGCTGGTGATCGGCGGTGGCAGCAACCTGCTGCTGACGGCGGATATCGATTCACTGGTGCTGCGCATGGCCACGCGCGGGATTCGCGTGATCAGCGATGATGGCAGCAAAGTGGTGATCGAGGCCGAGGCGGGCGAGCCCTGGCATCCCTTTGTGCAGCACACACTGTCCCAGGGGCTGTCCGGCCTGGAAAACCTCAGCCTGATTCCCGGCACCGTCGGTGCGGCACCGATGCAGAACATCGGCGCTTATGGTGTCGAGATCAAGGACGTGTTCGCCGGCCTGACCGCCCTCGATCGCCAGACCGGCGAACTGCGCGACTTCACACTGCAAGAGTGCAACTTCGCTTACCGCGATAGCTTGTTCAAGCAGGAGCCGGGGCGTTGGTTGATCCTGCGTGTGCGTTTCGCCCTCGACCGCGCCGCGCATCTGCACCTGGAATACGGCCCGGTGCGCCAGCGCCTGACCGAACAAGGCATCGAGCATCCGACCGCCAGCGATGTCAGCCAGGCCATTTGCAGTATCCGCAACGAAAAGCTTCCGGACCCGGCCGTACTTGGCAATGCCGGCAGTTTCTTCAAGAATCCCTTGGTGTCGGCGCCGCTGGCTGCTCGGCTCAAGGGCGAATACCCGGACCTGGTGGCCTATGCGCAACCCGACGGGCAGATGAAGCTGGCCGCCGGTTGGCTGATCGAGCGGGCAGGGTGGAAGGGTTTCCGTGAGGCTGATGCTGGCGTGCATAGATTGCAGGCGCTGGTGCTGGTCAACTATGGCGGCGCGACGGGCCTGCAATTGCTGAACCTGGCGCAGCGCATCCAGAAAGACATTTTCGAGCGATTCCATGTCGATCTGGAAATGGAGCCGAACCGGTATTGATAAGGCAGCCGCGAGCTACAAGCTTCAAGCGGCAAGCTACAATCCTTAAATTCAGGCTCTTCGCTGTTTTGCTTCTACTTGAAGCTTGCAGCTTAAAGCTTGCAGCTAAAAGCCCTGTCTAAGCAGGGCTTTTTTGTTAATGCTCGGTTAACTCAGTCAGCTAACGATGCACAGTCTTGCTTCACCAAAGGCCCGGTGCAGACGTCTGCGTCCGCATAAGAGAGCCCATTAGCCTGAGTCGATCTGCGTGCGACCCACCGAGATCCAGCGGCAGATTGCTCGACCCCATAACTCAATATCTATGCGGGCGTGCCCATGATTACCCTGAAACTCAATGGTCAAGACCATCAACTCGACGTCACCGAGGACATGCCGCTGCTCTGGGCGATCCGCGACGTGGCCGGATACAACGGCACCAAATTCGGCTGCGGCATGGGCCTGTGCGGTGCTTGCACCATTCATATCGAAGGGGCTCCCGCACGCAGTTGCATCACGCCCATCGGTTCAGTCGTCGGCCAGAATGTCAGCACCATCGACAACCTGCACGCCGACCCGATCGGCAAAGTCGTGCAGCAAGCCTGGCTCGACACGGCGGTAGCTCAATGCGGCTTCTGCCAGGGCGGGCAAATCATGTCGGCGACGGCGCTGCTCAAGACCAACCCGAACCCGAGCGACGAGCAGATCGAAGAGGCGATGGTCGGCAACATCTGCCGCTGCGGCACCTATAACCGCATCAAGACGGCCATCCGCCAGGCCTCCACTCACCTGAAGGAGGCCAAGGCATGAGCCGGTTACCGAATGATTTCGCCCTGAGCAACCTCAGTCGCCGTGGTTTTCTCAAGGGCGTGGGGGCGACCGGGGCGCTGGTGGTCGCCGCGAGTTGGGGCTGGCAGGACGCTTTTGCCGAAGAGAAAGAGAAGAAGTTCGGCGCCGACGGCATGCCCCACGGCTGGGTCGACGATCCGAAAGTCTATGTGAGCATTGCCGCCGATGGGACGGTGACTGTGATCTGCAACCGCTCGGAGATGGGCCAGGGCGTGCGCACCAGCTTGACCATGGTGGTGGCCGATGAACTGGAAGCCGACTGGGCGATGGTCAAGGTGCAGCAGGCCCCAGGCGATGAAGTGCGCTTCGGCAACCAGGACACCGACGGCTCGCGCAGCATGCGTCACTGGTACGAGCCGATGCGCCGCTGCGGTGCCGCCGCGCGGACCATGCTCGAACAGGCCGCCGCCGCACAATGGAAAGTGCCGGTCGGCGAATGCCATGCGCTACTGCACAAGATCGTCCATGAGCCGTCCGGCCGCGAGATTGGATATGGCGCCCTGGCCTCCGCGGCAAGCGCCTTGCCGGTTCCGGCCCGCGACAGCCTGAAACTCAAGGAACCCGCGCAATTTCGTTACATCGGCAAGGAAGGCACCAAGGCCATCGACGGTGAAGACATCGTCAACGGTCGTGCGGTGTACGGCGCCGACGTGCATTTCGACGGCATGCTGTACGCGACCATTGCGCGGCCCACGGTGTATGGCGGCAAGGTCAAAAGCTTCGATGAAAGCGCGGCGATGAAGGTCCCCGGCGTGGTCAAGGTACTGCAGATCGAAAGCCGTCCGTTGCCTTCGGAGTTCCAGCCCCTGGGCGGCATCGCCGTGGTGGCGAACAATACCTGGGCGGCTATCAAGGGCCGCGAGGCACTGAAAATCGAATGGGACGACGGCCCCAACGCCAGCTATGACTCGATTGCCTATCGCAAGGAACTCGAAGCCGCCTCGCTCAAACCCGGCAAAGTGGTGCGCAATACCGGCAACATCGACCAGGCCATGACCAGCGCCGACAGCACGCTGGAAGCCTCCTACTACTTGCCGCATCTGTCACAGTCACCGATGGAGCCGATGGTCGCCATTGCGCGGTTCAAGGACGGTGCGTGCGAAGCCTGGGGGCCAAGCCAGGCGCCGCAGGTCACCCGGGAACGGATCGGTGAGCGCCTGGGCCTGCCGTTCGACAAGGTCACGTTCAACGTGACCTTGCTCGGGGGCGGGTTCGGGCGCAAGTCCAAGCCAGACTTCATCATCGAGGCCGCTATCCTCGCCAAGGAGTTCCCCGGCAAAGCGGTGCGGGTGCAATGGACCCGTGAAGACGATATCCACTGTTCCTACTTCCACACCGTGTCGGCCGAATACCTCAAGGCCAGCCTGAACAAGGATGGCCTGCCGTCCGGCTGGTTGCACCGTACGGTGGCCCCGAGCATCACCGCGTTGTTTGCGCCGGGCATGAAACATGAGGCGGCGTTCGAGCTGGGCATGGGGTTCACCAACATGGCGTATGCGATCCCCAACATTCGCCTGGAAAACCCCGAGGCAACGGTGCATACCCGGGTGGGCTGGTATCGTTCGGTGTCGAATATTCCCCATGGCTTCGCGATCCAGAGTTTTATCGATGAACTGGCGCACAAGGCCGGGCAGGATCCGCTGAAGTATCAGATCAGATTGCTCGGCCCGGACCGTCAGATCGATCCGCGCACCTTGAGTGAAGAGTGGAACTACGGCGAATCCCCCGAGCGTTATCCGATCGACACCGCGCGCCTGCGCACGGTATTGGAGACCGCCGCCAAAGCTGCCGGTTGGGGGCGTGAGTTGCCCAAGGGGCGTGGCCTGGGCCTGGCGGTGCATTACAGCTTCGTGACGTATGTGGCGGCGGTGATTGAGGTTGAAGTCAAAGACGACGGCACACTGATCGTGCACAAGGCCGACATTGCCGTCGATTGCGGTCCGCAGATCAACCCCGAGCGGATTCGCGCGCAGTTCGAGGGCGCCTGCGTCATGGGCCTGGGTAATGCGGTGCTGGGGGAAATCAGCTTCAAGGACGGCAAGGTCCAGCAGGACAACTTCCACATGTACGAAGTGGCGCGCATGTCCCTGGCGCCGAAAGAAGTGGCGGTGCATCTGGTGACACCGCCGGGCAACGTACCATTGGGCGGTGTGGGTGAACCAGGCGTACCACCGATTGCGCCGGCACTGTGCAATGCGATCTTTGCTGCCACCGGCAAACGCATCCGCAACCTGCCGGTTCGTTATCAGCTGTCGGGCTGGCAGAAGGCTGGCGCCTGATGGACAGCGCTGATCTGAACGTCCTGCGCAGTGTGTTGCAATGGCATCGCGCCGGTCAGCGGGTGGTGTTGTACAGCGTGGTCGAAACCTGGGGCACCGCGCCCCGGGCACCCGGCGCCATGCTGGCCTTGCGCGAAGACGGCATGGTGATTGGTTCGGTCTCGGGTGGGTGTGTCGAGGATGACTTGATCGCCCGGCTGCACGACGGGCGCCTCGCGCTTGACGGGCCGCCGGTGCAATTGATCACCTACGGCGTGACCCGCGAGGAAGCCGCACGTTTCGGCTTGCCCTGCGGTGGCACCTTGCGCTTGACCGAGGAGCGTATCGACGATGGGGATTGGGTCAAGCATTTGCTCGCCCGTTGCGAGGCCCATGAAATCGTCGCCCGTGAACTGAACCTGGTCACCGGCAAAGTGCTTTTGCAGTCGGCCAGTAAAGCTGACGTGCTGACGTTCGACGGACAGACCTTGCGGGCGATCTATGGCCCACGCTGGCGCTTGCTGCTGATCGGCGCGGGGCAGTTGTCGCGCTATGTGGCGGAAATGGCCCGGCTGCTGGATTTCGAGGTGCTGATTTGCGATCCGCGTAGCGAGTTCGTCTACGGCTGGGAGGAGCAGCACGGACGATTCGTTTCGGGCATGCCGGATGAGGCGGTATTGAACATCCAGACCGATGAGCGCACCGCCATCGTGGCGTTGACCCATGATCCGCGTCTGGACGACATGGCGCTGCTCACGGCCCTGGATTCCAGGGCTTTTTACGTCGGGGCGCTGGGATCGCGGGTCAACAGCCAGAAGCGCCGGGAAAACCTGGCCCAACTGGGTTTGTCGCAACCGGCGATTGACCGCTTGCATGGTCCGATCGGTTTGCACATCGGCAGTCATAATCCAGCGGAAATTGCCTTGTCGCTCATGGCGGAAATCGTGGCGGTCAAAAACGGCATCGAACTGAAGCAGAAGAAAGCCGCGCGGGAGAGCATATGAGCAAGTCCATTGGCGTCATCGTGTTGGCGGCGGGGCAGGGCAACCGCTTTCGTCAGGCGGCGGGCGCCGAAAAGGATAAGTTGGTGGCCGATTGCGCCGGACGTGACGGCATGGTGCGGTCCGTCATCGAGCACACGTTGGCCAACTTGCCGGCGACGCTGGACAAACGCGTACTGGTGACCACTGCTGACCGCCCGCAAGTGATTCGCATGGCTCAGGCCTATGGCTGCGAGATTGTGCTGATCGAATCGTCGGGGATGGGCGACAGCATTGCCGCTGGCGTCGCTGCCTGCAAGCAGCTCGATGGCTGGCTGATGGTGCTGGGGGATATGCCGTTCATCCTGCCATACAGTATCGGGCAAGTGGTGGCGGTTATTGGCGATGACAGTATCAGCGTGCCCGTGCAGGGCGGTGAGTATGGGCATCCGGTCGGGTTCGGACGGGACTTCGCGGCGGGGTTGATGGCGCTATCGGGGGATCGTGGAGCCAAACCGCTGTTTGCCCAAGGGCGGGTGGTTGAAGTGACCGTGGATGATCCCGGCGTGTTGTGGGATGTGGATGTTCCTGAGGCGTTGGAGTTCAAGTAGTTCCGCAGGTGATCCCCTGTGGGAGCGGGCTTGCTCGCGAAGGCGGCCTGGCAGTCAACTGAGATATTGGATGAACCACCGCTTTCGCGAGCAAGCCCGCTCCCACAAAAAAGCAGAAAGTCATGAGGCATGAAAAAGCCCCGCCTGGGTTACCAGGCGGGGCTTTTTAGTGGCCGATGGAATCAGACGAGAGGTTTAGGCTCGTGCTCTTTTTCCTCGGCTTGCTCTACCGCTTCCTGAACGGAGCGAGGTGCTTCGTGGATCACCGACTCAGCCGGCTCGGCAGCCACTTCAGCGGCCGGGGCAGGAGCTGCCTCAACCACTTCAGCAGCAACCGGTGCAGGCTCGGCAGCGACAACCGCTTCGGCTGGAGCAGCAGCAGCCATTTCAGCTTCCTTCTGCAGACGCTCGGCTTCACGCTTGCGACGACGCACTTCACGTGGATCGTTGGGCGCACGGCCACTTGGCGTCAGGGCGCTGACAGGAGCTTCGACTACCGGAGCAGGTGCCTCGGCAACGACCGGAGCTTCAACGACTGGCGCTGGGGCCGGTTCCGCGGCGGTAACCACCGGCTCGGAAACCATGGCTTCAGCCACTTGGGCTTCAGCGGCAGGTGCAGCGGCTTCAGCGACGGCTGGCTCGGCAACCCAGTTGAATGCGGTTTGCTCTTCGCGAACTTCACGTACGGTTTCAGTCACGGTTTCAACAACCGCTTCTTCAGCCTGGGCAGGTGCTTCTACCACTGGCGCTGGCTCGGCAGCCGCTTCAACAACAGGCTGGGCTTCTGGCGCTGGCGCGACTTCGATTTCCGGCGAGGCGGTGACTTCGACCGGTGTGGTCGCTTCAACGACTGGCGCTTCAACCGGAGCTGCTTCCAGGGTCGCGGCAGTGGCGCGTTCGGCTTGCACATTGGCTTCAGCCTCGGCTGGAGCGCTGATCACGCTGCTGGCAACGGCTGCGGTGACAGCCAGGCCGGCGGCCAGATCGGCAGTGCCTGGCGCTTCAGCGTTTTCGCCGGACTCGGACTCTTCCGAACCTTCGATCACGTTGCCGTTGGCGTCACGCTGACGCTCGCGACGGTTGCTGCGACGACGCTGACCACGGGAACGGCGGCGTGGACGATCGCCTTCGGCGCCTTCCTGACCGTCTTCCGGCAGTTGCTCTTCGTTGGTGGCCAGTTCTTCCTCGGTTGCGGCTGCGGCGGCTTGTTCGGCACGTGGCTGACGCTCTTCACGCGGTGGGCGTGGAGCGCGTTCTTCACGTGGCTGGCGAGCTGGACGCTCTTCAGCGGTAGCAGCCGTAGCGGCGGCTGGAGCAGCCGGAGCGGCATCCAGAGGCTCACGCAGTTCACGAACGCGTTCTTCACGCTCGCCACGTGGCTTGCGATCTTCACGCGGAGCGCGCGGTGCACGTTCTTCACGCGGAGCGCGTGGTGCGCGTTCTTCGCGGGCTACCGCCGGCGTTTCTTCGCGGGTTTCGCGAGGCTCGCGCACTTCTCGTGGCTGACGCTCTTCACGCGGCTCGCGTGGTGCGCGTTCTTCACGCGGTGCACGCTCTTCGCGAGGCTTGCGCTCTTCATCGCGGCGACCGTTACGGTTGCGGCTCTGCTGGCGACCGTTGCGACGCTCTTCGTTGCGGGCCGGGCGCTCGGTGGTCGCAGGTTTTTCAACCACAACCGGAGCTACAGGCTCTTCCTTGGTGGCGAACAGGCTCACCAGCGACTTTACCAGGCCTTTGAACAGGCTTGGCTCAGGCACTGCAACCGGAGCAGGAGCCGGAGCGGTCACTTCGGTCGGCACCGGAGCGTTGGCGCGGGCCGGAGCAGTCTTGACAGCGGCTTCCTGGCGAACCAGGGTGCGGGTCGCGGCAGCTGGCTGGACTTCTTCGACTTCGGCGGCGGCAGCGGCGATTTCGTAGCTGGACTGGTTGGTCGCCGCTTCCGGGCTGTCGTCACGCAGGCGCTGCACTTCGAAGTGCGGTGTTTCGAGGTGATCGTTCGGCAGGATGACGATGCGGGCACGGGTACGCAGTTCGATCTTGGTGATCGAGTTGCGTTTTTCATTGAGCAGGAACGCAGCCACCGGGATCGGCACTTGCGCACGGACCTCGGCGGTACGGTCTTTCAGGGCTTCTTCTTCGATCAGGCGCAGGATCGCCAGGGACAGCGATTCAACGTCACGGATGATGCCGGTGCCGTTGCAACGCGGGCAGACGATGCCGCTGCTTTCGCCCAGGGATGGACGCAGGCGCTGACGGGACATTTCCAGCAGGCCGAAGCGCGAGATGCGACCGACTTGCACGCGAGCGCGGTCGGCTTCCAGGCATTCGCGGACTTTCTCTTCCACGGCGCGCTGGTTCTTGGCAGGGGTCATGTCGATGAAGTCGATGACGATCAGGCCGCCGATGTCGCGCAGGCGCAACTGACGGGCGATTTCTTCGGCCGCTTCAAGGTTGGTTTGCAGTGCGGTTTCTTCGATGTCGCTGCCTTTGGTGGCGCGCGCCGAGTTGATGTCGATGGACACCAGGGCTTCGGTCGGATCGATAACGATGGAGCCGCCGGAAGGCAGTTCGACAACGCGCTGGAAAGCGGTTTCGATCTGGCTTTCGATCTGGAAACGGTTGAACAGCGGAACGCTGTCTTCGTACAGCTTGATCTTGCTGGCGTACTGCGGCATCACCTGGCGGATGAAGGTCAGGGCTTCGTCCTGGGCTTCAACGCTGTCGATCAGCACTTCGCCGATGTCCTGGCGCAGGTAGTCGCGGATCGCGCGGATGATCACGTTGCTTTCCTGGTAGATCAGGAACGGCGCGGCGCGGTCCAGCGAAGCTTCCTTGATGGCGGTCCAGAGTTGCAGCAGGTAGTCGAGGTCCCACTGCATTTCTTCGCTGCTGCGGCCCAGGCCGGCAGTGCGCACGATCAGGCCCATGTCGGCCGGGGCAACCAGGCCGTTGAGGGCTTCACGCAGTTCGTTGCGCTCTTCGCCTTCGATGCGACGGGAGATACCGCCGGCACGCGGGTTGTTCGGCATCAGCACCAGGTAACGACCGGCCAGGCTGATGAAGGTGGTCAGGGCGGCGCCCTTGTTGCCACGTTCTTCTTTTTCGACCTGAACGATGACTTCCTGGCCTTCGCTCAGGACGTCCTTGATGTTGACGCGACCTTCCGGGGCTTTCTTGAAGTATTCGCGGGAGATTTCTTTGAGGGGCAGGAAGCCGTGGCGCTCAGAGCCGAAATCGACAAAGGCAGCCTCGAGGCTTGGTTCGATGCGAGTAATCCGGCCTTTATAGATGTTGGCCTTCTTCTGCTCGCGTGCACCGGATTCGATGTCCAGGTCGTAGAGGCGCTGGCCATCTACCAGTGCAACACGCAACTCTTCGGGTTGAGTTGCGTTAATCAGCATTCTTTTCATGTAGTACCGTCGGTTTCCGGGCTGCCGGAAACGGCGTTCGGCACACACGACTTCTCACGGTCGGTGTCAGGTGCGTCGGGAGTGGTTGGCCATTTCCCGTGTCCAGCGAAGTCCGGCCAATGTGGGCCTTCATCGCGACGTACGCGTCCTGCTTGCTGTGGCTACTTAAGCACTCAGTCAGGAGGAGGAATCAACCAGCGGCTGTGGACGAGATGAAGCGTCTTGAGAAAGCCTGTTGCTACACAGTCCGGCGGTTGTGCATCTCCACCCTACACGTATCCCTGATAATTCGGGTGCTGCCGCGCGCAGAATCCGCAGCGGGTTGGCATTTACCGTGAGCTCCGAAAGGGGAGGTCACGCATCATGGCTAATTTAGGCGTTGTTTCCGATGCCCTCGCTCGGGGTCATTCGCAGCTGACTGCACTTTGTGAACTGGCCGTGAATATGGCGCGCAAAACGAGTGGAAAACTCTGCTTTGTGGCGTGATTCAGGCCTCATGTCACCTGCGCTCGTTACACCTGCAAACTCCACCGTTACGTAGCGAAAGCCCCGTAGGACGGCCTCGCGTCCTGGTGAATTGCGTTGGTCAGGGCCGGTTTTTGACCGTTGGTCCGCTGTCCAGGCCGCTTTTGGCGACGTTCGCGACTATAGCAGCAATGATTAAGTGCTTCAATTCCATAAAAAATTGTTATCATCCGCGCCATGACGACGACTACCCCCCCGACTCCAGGCGTACAACTGCTTGAGGTCTCGCCGGAATATGCCGGCCAGCGCATTGATAATTTCCTTCTCGCCCGACTCAAAGGCGTGCCCAAGACCTTGATTTACCGCATTTTGCGCAAGGGCGAAGTGCGCGTGAACAAAGGTCGGATCAAGCCCGAGTACAAGCTGCAGGCGGGCGATATCGTGCGCGTGCCGCCGGTTCGCGTGCCTGAGCGTGACGAGCCGGTGCCGTTGGCACAGGGGCTCCTGCAGCGACTCGAAGCCTCGATTGTCTACGAAGACAAGGCGCTCATCGTGATCAACAAGCCCCCAGGGATTGCGGTTCACGGCGGCAGTGGCTTGAACTACGGCGTTATCGAAGCCTTTCGTCAGTTGCGCCCTGACGCCAAGGAACTGGAACTGGTTCACCGTCTCGACCGTGACACTTCTGGCCTGCTGATGATCGCCAAGAAGCGCAGCATGCTGCGTCACTTGCACACGGCCTTGCGCGGCGATGGCGTCGATAAGCGTTATATGGCGCTGGTTCGTGGTAACTGGGCGTCCTCGATCAAGCAAGTCCGGGCGTCGCTCGGCAAGAGCAATCTGCGCTCCGGTGAGCGTATGGTCGAGGTCGACGAGGAGGAGGGCAAGGAGTCTGTGACCGTGTTCAAGGTCCTGCGTCGTTTTGGCGACTTTGCCACCTTGATCGAAGCCAAGCCGATCACCGGCCGCACTCACCAGATCCGCGTCCACACCTTGCACGCCGGGCACTGCATTGCCGGCGACACCAAGTACGGCGATGACGATTTCAGTAAGGAAATCCGCGACCTGGGCGGCAAGCGCCTGTTCCTGCACGCCTATATGCTGACCGTGCCACTCCCCGATGGCGGTGAACTGAAGCTGCAAGCGCCGGTCGACGAGATGTGGGCCAAAACCGTGGAGCGATTGAGTGCGCCCATCTGATTACAAGCTGCTGATTTTTGATTGGGATGGCACGCTGGCCGACTCCATTGGCCGGATTGTCGAGGCGATGCACGTTGCCTCGCAGCGTTCCGGCTTTGAGTCGCGCGATGATCTGGCCGTCAAGGGCATCATCGGCCTGGGCTTGCCGGAAGCGATCCGCACCCTGTACCCCGAAATCGGCGACGCCGAGCTGATCGCGTTCCGCGAGCACTATGCTGAGCATTACATTGCGTCGGAGGCTGTGCCTTCGCCGCTGTTCGAGGGGGTGGTCGAATCGCTCGAGGCATTTCGTGCCGAGGGTTATCATCTGGCTGTGGCGACCGGCAAGGCCCGCCGCGGGCTGGATCGGGTGTTGAAGTCCCATGGCTGGGAGAATTACTTCGATATCACTCGCGCCGCCGACGAGACCGCCAGCAAGCCTCATCCGCTGATGCTCGAACAGATTCTCGCCCATTGCGAGGTTCGCCCGGAGCAGGCGTTGATGGTCGGTGATTCGTCCTTTGATTTACAGATGGCGCGCAACGCCGGCATGGGTTCGGTGGCCGTCAGTTATGGCGCTCAATCGATCGATGCGTTGAAGTTGTATGAGCCGCGACTGGCCATCGACCGTTTTTCAGAATTGCATGCCTGGCTGAGTCAGCGGGCTTAACCGGTTGTTTTTGGGGTGGATGGCATGACCGACGAATGGAAGGCGCCCGCCAATTCGAGCGCAGAGAGCGGTGACGACAGAAGCTGGAAGCTGCTGGAAAAGACGCTGCTGGCCGGCATTCAGGAACAGCGTCGGTCCCGTCGCTGGGGGATATTCTTCAAGCTTCTGATTTTTGTATATCTGTTCGGCACAATTGCCCTGTTTTCGCCGCTGATGGATATGGAAAAGGCCGCGACCCTCAGTGCCAATTACACGGCGTTGATCGATGTGACAGGCATGATTGCCGACAAGGAGCCGGCCAGCGCGGACAATATCGTTGGCAGCCTGCGCGCGGCTTTCGAGGACAAGAAGGTCAAGGGTGTCATCCTGCGCATCAATAGTCCGGGCGGCAGTCCGGTGCAGTCGGGTTATGTCTATGACGAGATCCGTCGCCTGCGCGGCCTGCACCCGGACATCAAGCTCTATGCGGTCATTTCCGATCTGGGGGCTTCCGGCGCTTATTACATCGCCAGTGCGGCGGATCAGATCTACGCCGACAAGGCGAGCCTGGTCGGCTCCATTGGTGTGACGGCAGCCGGTTATGGTTTTGTCGGCATCATGGAGAAACTGGGCGTCGAGCGGCGCACATACACCGCTGGCGAACACAAGTCGTTCCTCGATCCGTTCCTGCCGCAAAAGCCGGAAGAAACCGCCTTCTGGCAGGGCGTGCTCGATACGACCCACAAGCAGTTCATCAGCAGCGTCAAGCAGGGGCGCGGCGATCGCCTGAAGGACAAGGATCATCCGGAACTGTTCTCCGGTCTGGTCTGGTCTGGCGAGCAGGCGCTGCCGCTGGGGTTGATCGATGGGCTGGGTAATGCCAGTTCGGTCGCGCGGGATGTGATCGGCGAGAAGGAACTGGTGGACTTCACCGTTCAGGAGTCGCCGTTCGATCGCTTCTCGAAAAAGCTCGGTGCCAGCGTGGCTGAGCATTTGGCGATGTGGATGGGCTTTAACGGTCCGTCGTTGCGCTGATTTTTCATCGTGTAGAGAAACCGGCCCAAGTGGCCGGTTTTTTTCGTTTGAACGCAGTCTCTGTAGCAGCTGGCGAAGCCTGCGTTCGAGTGCGCAGCAGTCGTAAAATCAGAGTTCGCGGTACGTCAGAGAGATCGTGCAAGCCGGATTTACGACTGCTGCGCAGC
>NZ_JBWKWD010000059.1:0-19490 GCF_059422045.1 Pseudomonas sp. GW821-FHT02A08 | reverse complement strand
TGACGTACCGCAATGACTGATTTTACGACTGCTTCGCAGCCGAACGCAGCCTCGCGGGCTCGGCAGCTGCTACAAAGATGTCGCGGCTGAAATTGCTTAACTGACTGGCATTAGGCTCCTGGCCTGATTTGTAGGAGCGAGCTTGCTCCTACAAGTTTCTTAACGCGCTTTCCAGTCGCGTAACCACTGCAAGCCGGCGGACGTATTGCCTCGCGGCCGATACTCGCACCCTACCCAGCCGTCATAACCCAATTGGTCGATCAGGTCGAACAGATAGGGATAATTGACTTCCCCCAGGTCCGGTTCATGCCGATCCGGCACGCCGGCGATCTGGATATGGCCGATTCCGTCGAAGTCCCGACGCAGTTTAGTCGCCAGGTCACCCTCGACGATCTGGCAGTGGTAGCAGTCAAACTGAACCTTCAGGTTGCTGGCGCCCACTTCCTTGCAGATGGCCTGAGCCTGATCCTGGCGGTTGAGGAAAAAGCCTGGCATGTCTCGCGTATTGATCGGTTCGAGCAATACGGTGACGCCTGCCTTGGCCGCCCGGGCGGTGGCGTAGGCGAGGTTCTCCAGGTACACGCCGTGATGCCTTGGGCGATCGCTTTCTGACGGCAACAGCCCGGCCATGACATGGATGCGTGAATTGCCCAATACGCCGGCGTAATCCAGGGCACGATCAAAACCGCTCCGAAATTCACTCTCCCGGCCGGGCAACGACACCGTGCCCCGCTCCCCCGCGGCCCAATCACCGGGCGGCGCGTTGAACAGTGCCTGCACCAGGCCGTTGTCGCTCAAGCGTTGCTTGAGTTCTTCAGCGCTGTAGTCGTAGGGAAACAGGTACTCCACCGCTTCGAAGCCGTCAGCGGCAGCGGCGGCGAAGCGATCCAGAAACTCATGTTCCGGGTAGAGCATGCTGAGGTTGGCAGCAAAACGAGGCATGGTAGCTCCTGAGATAAAGGGTTAGACAAAGGGCCAGATCAGCAGGGTAATACAGAAACCCAAGGTACCGAGCAAAGTGGTCATCACTGTCCAGGTGCGCAGACCGTCAGCCACGTTCAGGCCTGACAGCTTGGTGAAGATCCAGTAACCGGCGTCATTGATATGGGACATGGCCAACCCGCCACCGCCCATGGCCAGGCACAGCAGGGCCATGTGGTTCGGGGTGAGGTCGAGTGTCGCAATCAGCGGGCTGATGATGCCGGCAGTGGTCACCAGCGCCACCGTGGTCGAGCCCTGCACCGCGCGCAACAGCATGGTCAGCAGAAAGCCTAGGGCCAGCACTGGCAGACCGGTGGTGCGCAGCATGTCGGAGACCACGGCGCCGATCCCGGTATCCACCAGCACCTTGCCGAACACGCCACCGGCGCCGGCAATCAGGATCACCATGGCTACACCGGGCAACGCCGAACCGATCACGTCCGATACCTGAGTGCGGCTCCAGCCCCGGCGCGAACCCAGCAGCCAGGCACACAGCAAGGTGTCGATCAGCAGAGCCACCAGTGGCGCACCGAGCACGGTCATGATGCCACGCAGAGTCGATTCGGCAGGCAGCAACGAGGTAGACAGCGTCCCCAACAGAATCAGAATGATGGGCAGCAGGATCAGGCTGACGATCAGGCCAAAACCTGGTGCCGGTGCCGGCGGCAATTTGGAAACGATGCTGCTGGTCGACTCTTCCAGGCCCATGTGTGACACGGCTTCAGCCGCTCGCTCAGCGCTGATGTCATTGCCATTGGACCAGGCCGCCAGATCCTCGTTGGTGACATGCGGGCCATAGACCTCGGCACGAATATCGTCGGTCATCGGGTACGCCCGACGGGTCATGCGCCCGGCCACGCGGTAGCCGACAAAGCAAAGGAACGCGGTGATCGGCAAACCGAACATCAGCACGCGCCCCAGGTCCGCACCCAATTGGCTGGCAGCGGCCACTGCACCCGGGTGCGGCGGCAGGAAGGCGTGAACGGTCAACAACGCAGCACACATCGGCAACGCAAACACCAACAGCGGCTTGCGTGCACGCCGGGCAATACCATAGGCCAGCGGCATGAGGATGATCACGCCGACCTCGAAGAATACCGGTACCCCGACCATGAAGCCGGCAATCGTCAACGCCAAGGGCGTACGACGGTTGCCGAAGCGGGTAATCAGTGTCTTGGCCAGCGCCTCGGCACCGCCGGAAAGCTCGATGATCCGCCCGATCATCGCGCCAAGGGCAATGATGATCGCGATATGACCCAGGGTCTTGCCCATGCCGCCTTCAATGGTCGCGACCAGATCGGCCGGTTTAACACCGGCCACCAGCGCCACCAGAATGCTCACCAGCATCAAGGCCACGAAGGGCTGGAACTTGTACTTGAGCACCAGGAACAACAACAGCGCGATGCCTGCCCCGGCGGTAATCATCAGGATTAACGGGCTCATTTCACAAACCCTCCACACCGGGTAAATGAAAGAGTTCTGCCACTGGATCTGAAGCTGCCGCAGTGAAGGTGAGTCATGCTTGGATTTCCTGTTGTTATTGTTTTTTAAGGCAAGCCGGGGCCGTCAAGAGTCGCTGTGCGTCTCCCGGGCTGAGCCTGCATTGTTGATCTGTCGTGCTATGGCAGCGCTTTACCAGTGCGCACCAAAGGTTGTTCGCAGTTCGTCCAGCGCCACCTGATCCAGCGGTTCAGGCTTGGGATTGCTCATCAACCAAAGCCGCGCGGTTTCCTCGAGCTCTTCCAGGGCGTAGCTGGCCCTGGAGACCGAACTCTCCCAGACCACCGGCCCAAGCCGTTCGAGCATCACGCCGCGAACGCTGTTGGCCAGCAGCGCGACCTGTTCGGCAACCTTCGGCGAACCGGGTCGCTGGTAGGCAATCAACGGGATATGCCCGACTTTCATCACCTGATACGGCGTCAGCGGCGGCAGAATGTCGTTCGCCTGCCAGACGCCTGCGAGCGTCAACGCCACCAGATGGGTGGAGTGGGTATGCACCACGCCGCCGACATTCGGGTTGCGGTCGTAGACCTGGCGGTGCAGCGCCAGGGTCTTTGAAGGCTTGTCGCCAGACACCCATTCACCCGCCAGATTGACCTTGGCGATGGTTGCCGGATCAAGACGCCCGAGACACACATCAGTTGGCGTGATCAACCAGCCATCATCCAGGCGCGCGCTGATATTGCCGGCGCTGCCGACGGTGTATCCGCGCTCGTAAAGGCTGCGGCCAACCTCACAGATTTCTTCGCGCAGGGCGTTCTCGTTGCTCATTGCGCAACTCATTGTGCACCCCCGGCCTGAGCGAGTTGGTTCAAGGCTTTACTGAAGAAATCCCGGCCACCGAAGTTGCCCGATTTGAGTGCCAGCGCCAAAGGTTCCTCGGTACTGCTGACGGTCGCCGGTACACCCGGATCGATCTGCGCGCCGATCTGCAACAGCTGTACACCCAGCGCCTGAACCACAGCACCCGAGGTTTCTCCGCCGGCAATCACGAAGCGGCGCACGCCGCTCTGGAGCAAGCCTTGGGCGATTTCGCCAAAAGCGCTTTCCACCAGGCTACCGGCCTGTTCGACGCCCAGTTGCTGTTGCACCAACTTGACGTCTTGCGGTGAACTGGTGGCGTAGATCAATACGGTTTGCTCATTATCACGGGCGAAGGCCAAGGCTTGCGCCACCACCGGTTTGCCCGCCGCCAAGGCCAACGGATCAATCCGCAAAGCTGGACGACCAGCATCGAGCCAGGCCGCCACTTGCCCATTGGTGGCAATCGAAGCACTACCGGCCAACACCACTTCCCCGCCGGACACCGCCGGAAGTTTCGAGGCGTCGAGGTCGCGCAACTTACCGGCGCGACGGAAGTTTTCCGGCAGGCCCAGGGCCAGCCCCGAACCACCCGTCAACAGCGGCAGATCGGCGCAGGCGGCGCCGAGGGTGTACAGATCGCTGTCCGACAAGGCATCGGCGATGGCCATGCCGACGCCTTGAGCCCTCAGTTCAGCGATTCGCGCCCGCACCTGCTCAGTGCCCCGGGCGATCGTGTCGTAGCGCAACAGGCCGACATTCAGACGGGTCTGCGATTGCAGGACGCGCACCAGATTGGCATCGGCCATTGGCGTCAGCGGGTGGTTCTGCATGCCCGATTCGCTGAGCAGTTGATCCTGCACAAACAGATGGCCGCGAAAGATCGTCCGGCCATTTTCGGGGAACGCCGGGCACGCAAGGGTAAAGTCGCTACCCAGTGCGGCCAGCAGTGCTTCGCTGACCTGGCCGATATTGCCGGCCGCGGTGGAGTCGAACGTCGAGCAGTATTTGAAAAAAATTTGCTCGCAACCTTGCTCGCGCAACCAGGCCAGCGCAGCGAGGGACTGCTCGACTGCTTCGCCGACCGGCGTGGTACGCGACTTCAGGGCAATGACGATCGCATCGGCATCAAGCCCGGCCGCCACTTCCGCGCTCGGAATGCCAATGCTTTGCACGGTGCGCATACCGCCGCGCACCAGCATGTTGGCAAGGTCCGTGGCGCCGGTGAAATCGTCAGCGATGCAGCCCAGCAGCGGGCGTGCGGTGGAGGTAGTCATGGGGTGTTCCTCAAACAGGCTCAGGCTTGGCGGTTGGCAATTCGATGCCCGGGAAAATCTTGATCACCGCCGAGTCGTCCTCACGACCGAAGCCGGCACTGGATGCCTGCATGAACATCTGGTGAGCGGTGGCCGACAGCGGCAACGGGAATTTGCTGGCCCGGGCGGTATCCAGCACCAGGCCCAGGTCCTTGACGAAAATATCCACGGCGGACAACGGCGTGTAGTCAGCCTTGAGAATGTGCGGCACGCGGTTTTCGAACATCCAGGAATTACCGGCACTGTGGGTGATCACCTCATACAGCGCATCGGCATCGACCCCTTCACGCAGGCCCAGCGCCATGGCTTCGGCAGAAGCGGCAATATGTACCCCGGCCAGCAGTTGATTGATGATCTTGACCTTCGACCCCAGGCCATGGACATCACCCAGGCGATACACCTTGCCAGCCATGCCAGCGAGAATCGACTCAGCCTTGGCGTAGGCGTCGGCCGGGCCCGAAGTCATCATGGTCATTTCGCCGGCGGCAGCCTTGGCCGCGCCACCGGAAATCGGTGCATCCAGATACAGCAGGCCCAGCGCGGCCAGGCGCTGGCCAAGATCCACGGCGTAGGTCGGAGCGACTGTGGCGCAACCGATCACCAGGCTGCCCGGGCGCAGAGAGGCCACGGCCCCACCCTCACCAAACAATACGGTCTCGGTCTGCTCGGCGTTGACCACCACAGTGATGATCACGTCGCACTCAGCGGCCATGTGCGACGGTGACAGGCAAGGCACACCACCCTCCCCGGCGAACTGCTCTGTTACGGCAGTGCGCACATCACAGGCATGCACATTGAAACCGCTGCGCAACAACGAGCGGGCAATGCCCAGGCCCATCGCGCCCAGACCAACTACACCGACATTCTTGTTATTCATGGGGTACTCCAGTGGAAAGCAGCGACTGCCGCCTGCGAGGCACAGACGTTGGCCGCTTTGTGAATAGAGCCAGACAGAATCAGCACCGTGCAGACCAACCAGCCGAAGGGCGCCGTGATTCAGGACGGAACATCACGGTCATCCTTTTTTGTCGTGTTATCAGATTGTCATACCGGCTGGTGCAGATCATCTACCAGTGATCGGATTATGTGAAGTATTTTTTATTCATAACATTTTTTAACATCGCCTCGCCGCACAGGAACGAGATGGGGTCTCCCTACGGATTACAAGCAGCCAAAAGCAGTCGGGCCGCAAAGAGTGGCTCGTCTTGAGTGATGTGAGAGGGGCTCGAAACACTGGGAACAGGACTAGAACGACGCGACTGGTGGTCCACGATCAGGTGATCGCAGGTCATGGGGCCAGCCACCGCCGCCACGACGCGAGAAGCGATCTTTCCGCTGAGCCCCCCCCGACGCAAGGGGGGGAGCAATCGCTCAGCTCAGATATTTTCAGCTCCTGACAAATCCGCCCCGCCCTATGCGTTCGCGAACAGGTGAGCCTATGAAAATAATAATGCTGTGGGTCATTGCATCGCTGGCCGCAATGCTGGTGAGCGTCACCCCGATCGAAGAAGTCTGGCTGCAATCGCGTCATCTGCCTGACGATCCATGCAAGTCCCATCAATACACCTGCTTCCGGCCTGCGGTGAGTTTCGCTTCACTGCACTGACTGGCCTCAGCCACGACCGACACCGGACCGGGCGCGAAACTGGGCCGGTGTGGTCCCGTGGGCCGTCTTGAAGGCGGCTGTCAGGTGACTTTGTGAACTGAAACCGCACTCCAGCGCTACGTGCAGGATGGGCAGGTCGGTTTGCATTAGCAGTTCACGCACGTGCTCGAGCCGCAGGTGCATCACATACCGGTGGGGAGCAATGCCCATGGCATTGTCGAACAGCCGGCGAAAATGCGCCGGGCTGACCCCGGCCCGGGTCGCCAACTGGTTGATCGACAAGTCTTCGGCCAGGTGTTCGCGCATGTAAGCCACCACCGATTGCAGACGCGCCAATTGAATGTGCGGCGGGTTGATCGAGCCCGGGGGCTGCGTGCGTAGCGCACGGCACACCTGTTCGAGCATCACGGCCGCCAGCCGCGCCATGTAGCCCTGGTCGGCCTGTTTTCCCATATTCAGCTCATCGAGCAGCTGCCGGGCCGCCGCACTGACCAGGGCGTCGCTGAAGGCCAGTGGTGCCTGGGTCCTGGCACAGCATTCCAGCAACCGGCCAAACACACCGTCACTGCGCTCGGGAATGTAGAACACCGCGAAGTCCACGCTGCCCGAGTAGCGCCAATGGGTTGCGCAGTGGGCCGGCATCAGCATCGACATGCTGGGCAATGTGCTCAGGCGCGACGTCTCGTCCGTGCCCTCTTCTACCCGCGAACCACCGAATTGAGTGAGCAAGGTCATGACCCCCACCGGGGCCATGTCGAGGTCTGTCTCGTGCAGAAAATAGCGCTCGGCATACAGCGGCATCTGGTTGCACACCGGGCCACTGACCATGGGCAGTCCCAACACTTCATGGACTTTCTGTTGTGGCGTCACTGGTGCTCCTCGATGAGCAGATTTTGACAAATATGCCCCCTTTTCCAGTGAGTTGTCGATCCCGGGAAGAACAATCATGGCGTCCATGTTCCAGCCCCCACGCGGTCGATAGCGTGGGTTCGTTCCTTCCCCGGATGAGCAAGCGCCAATGATCACATTACATGACACCTTGCAGTTGCCCGCCGTTGGCCTGACTGGTTTTGAAACGCCATTGAGCGAAGAAGAAGCGGCCATCCAGCAATCGGTGCATCAGTTCGCCAGGAATGTGCTGCGCCCGGTCGGCCAGGCCCTCGACAAGATGGAAGCGGCCGATGTCTGCGCGCCCGGCTCGCCCTTTTGGTCGGTGTTTGCCCAAGCGGCACAGCTGGGTCTTGATCCGGAACTGCTGACGCAGTTTCCCGCCGAAACCGCCGTGCGCCTGGAGTCGCTGATTGGTGAGGAAATGGGCTGGGGTGATGCCGGCCTGGCCGTTTCCCTGGCGGTAGCCGGCTTCCCGCTGCGCATGGCAAAGGCCGTGGGCAATCAGGAGCTGGTGGAACTGTGCCAGGGCAAGATCGGCTGCTGGATGATCACTCATCCGGACAAGGGCAGCGACATCATGGTCTATGACATGAAGCGCGAATGGCCCCACGGCCAGTCCGGCAACAAGGGCACCCTCACGGCCAGAGTCGGCAAGGACGAGATCGTCCTCAACGGCCAGTGCTCGGCCTGGGTCTCCAACGGGGCCGTGGCGCAGGTGGCACTGGCCTACATCACAGCAGACTATGGCGACGGTTTTTTCGACGCCGACGGCCGCCCCAACGGCGTTGCCGTGATCGTCCCCCTGGACCTGCCCGGCGTATCGCGCGGCAAGCCGCTGGACAAGATCGGCCAGCGCTCGCTGCCCCAGGGCGAAGTCTATTTCGACAACGTGAAAATACCGGCGCGCTTCGCCATCGCCGGCAAGGATCAATACTACGGCAACCAGTCCTCGGCCTGGTCCTACGCCGGTACGCACATGTCCCAGGTGTTCACCGGGGTGGCGCGCGCGGCGTTCGAAATGGCCCTGCAGTACTGCCATGAACGCAAACAGGGCGGTCAGTTGCTGATCGACCATCAGCTCACACGCTATCGACTGGGTGACATGCTGCGTCAGGTCGAACTGGCACGCGCGGTGGCCCGACGCTCCCTGGCGTTCGCCCGCCTTTCGCCGCTGAGCCATCCCTATGCCACGGCGTCGGCCAAGGTGACCGTCACTGAGGCCTGCATGAAGGTCGCCAATGAAGCGCTGCAGCTGTTCGGCGGTGCCGGTACTTCCCGCGAATACCCGATCGAAAAGATTTTCCGCGATGCCCGCGCCGCCCTGATCGAAGACGGCGAGAACTCCATCATCACGATGCGTGTTGGCCTGCTGTGCCAACAGCTTTATGCCGAAGGCTGGTCGCAGCACTGACCCCGGCTATCCCCCCCCCCAACCTTTTAAAAACAAGAGAGAAATGAAAATGGCTAAATATCCCGTCGTTGTGTATGGCGCCAGCGGCTACACCGGCATGCTCACCATGGACTGGCTGATCGACCAGAACATCCCTTTCACCGCCGTGGCACGCAATGCCGGACGCGTGCACGAAATGATGGCCCAGCGCGTGGTGCGACTGGAGTCGGCCACCTATGAAGTCATCGAAGCCGAACACACGGTCGAGGCACTGACCGAGGCGTTCCGTGGCGCCAAGGTGGTCTGCAACACCGTCGGCCCGTTCGTCAAATTCGGCCTGACCACCGTCGAAGCCGCGCTCAAGGCCGGCTGCCATCACCTGGATACCACCGGTGAGCAAAGCTACATGCGCGAAGTGCGGGAGAAGTTCGGCAAGCTCTATGCCCAGGCCGGCCTGCTGGTCTCGCCATCGTTGTCTTACATGTTCACCTACGCGGAAATCGCCGCCGAACTGGCGCTGGAAACGCCAGGCATCGACGCCCTGGAAACCTCGACCCTGTGCCGTGGCCCGCGCGGTGTCGGTGCCGGTGTGACCGTGGGCTCGACCGCCTCCATCTTCGAGATGTACCGCGCCGAGCAATGCTACCTGTGGGAGAAGAAACTGGTCCCGCACGCCGTCGGCACCGCCTTCAGCATTCCTTCGCCCGAGTTCCTGCAACCGGTCTTCGCCCTGCCATGGGGCGGCACCTCATTGCCGGTGTATTTCGAGAACGACCCGCGCGTGCGCTCCTGTATTTCCTGCGTCGGCTTCTACGACAACGACGTGATGAAGATGGTGCATGGCCTGGGGCAGAAGTGGGACGCCGAATACAAACACCTGCCGGCAGAGCATCAGGATGAAGTGCTCAAGCAGATCGTTCAGTCGACGACGCCGAGCATGCCACCGCGCGAGCGCACCACCACCGTGCGCATGGTCGACACCGCCATCGGCCGGGGTCAACTGTCGGCCGTGCGTGCCACCGTGCATGGCACCACCGCCTACATCGCCACCGGAGCCTTGCAGGTTGCCGCCGCGATCAAGCTGATCGATGGCGAAACCGACAAGGTCGGCTTCGCTTCCGGCTCCAAGGCGTTCGGGCATCGCTACCTGCTGGGCTTCCTGGAAGAGCGCGGCCTGGCACGAGCCACGGTCACCAAGCTCTGATCGACGGCACGGGAGCCCTTCATGGCCATCATTGATTTCTACGACCGCGGCTGGGGTTTGAACCCGGACGGCATCGCCTATATCCAGGGCGCGCGGTCCTACACCTTCGAGGAAGTCGGTGCGTTGTCCTGTCGCATCGCCAACACCCTGCTGGCCCTGGGCTTGCCCAAAGAAACCAAGGGCGCGGTGTGGTCGGCCAACGACGTCACCGCCTGGGCCTGCACCCTGGGCCTGTGGCGCGCCAACATGACCTGGATACCGGTCAATGCGCGCAACTCGGCACAAGAGAACCACTACATTCTCGATGCCTTCGATTGCGAGGTGATGTTCTACCAGGACGAGTTCGCCGCGATCATCGACGACCTGCGTCCGTCGCTGCCGAAGATCCGGCACTGGGTCTGCATCGATGCCGAAGGTCGCGATGCGCCGTCGCTGGAACGCTGGAGCGCGGAGCAGCCCTCGACCCGTCCTGAAGTCAGCTACGACATGGACGACGTGATCATGCTCTCGCCCACGGGCGGCACCACCGGCATGCCCAAGGGGGTGATGAATACGCACCGCAGTACGCAGACCTTCATCGCCCACTTCATGCTGGCTTGCACCTACCGCAATGGCGAGACACCGGTGAACCTGGCCGCCGCGCCCATGACCCACACCGCAGGCATGCTGGCCGTGCCGTGCACCGCCCAGGGCGGCACCGTGGTGGTGGTGACCAGGCCCGACCCGGCGGTGATGCTCGGCGCCATCGTGCAGCACAAGGTCACCGAGTTTTTCCTGCCGCCGACGGTGATCTACAAGCTGCTGGAAATGCCCGGCATCGAGACGATCGACCTGTCCTCGGTCAAGTACCTGATGTACGGCGCAGCCCCCATGTCAGTGCAGAAACTGAAAAAGGCCATTGAGGTGTTCGGCCCGATCATGGCCGGCGGTTACGGCCAGACCGAAGCGCCGGCCAGCATCGCCTTCCTGCGCCCCGACGAGCACCTTGTCGACGGCAAACCGGCCGGCGACGAGCGCCTGTCATCGGTCGGCCGTCCTTACCCGCTGATCCGCGTAGAGGTGATGGACGATGACCAGCGGATCCTGCCACGCGGTGCCACCGGCGAGATCTGCGTGCGCGGCGACCTGGTCATGAAGGGCTACTACAAGCAGCCGGACAAGACCGCCGAAACTCTCATCGACGGCTGGCTGCACACCGGCGACATCGGCCACATCGACACCGAAGGCTACTTGCACCTGACCGACCGCAAGAAGGACATGATCATTTCCGGCGGCTTCAACGTGTACCCCAGCGAAGTCGAGCAAGTGCTGTGGAGCCATCCGGCGGTACAGGACTGCGCGGTGATCGGCGTTCCGGACGAGAAATGGGGTGAAGCGGTCAAGGCTGTGATCGAGCTTAACCCCGGTCAGAGCGTCAGCGCCCAGGCACTGATCGATTTGTGCAAGGAAAGGCTGGGCCACGTCATGGCGCCCAAGTCGGTCGACTTCGTCGACAGCCTGCCGCGCAGCCCGGTGGGTAAGGTCTTGAAGAAAGACCTGCGCCAGCCCTATTGGCAAAACCTGGATCGAAAGATCTGACGCCTGTAACCGGCCCTGGCCTGCATCGGCGACTTCGTCCGGCGCAGGCCCCGGGCCCCAGCTTGCTTCGCCTGACTCATCACAAGGAATTTTCATGAGCACCGTCTATATCGCCGGCATCGCCATGACCGTCTTCGGCCGACACCTCGAACGCAGCCTCGATGACCTGGCGCGCGAAGCGCTCAATGGCGCATTGCAGGATGCCGGGTGCCGCACCGAGGACCTGGGCATCGCCTTTTATGCCGGCATGACCAATGGCCCGCTGCAAGGCCAGATCGCCATTCCCGGCCAGGTCGTACTGAGCAAGGTCGGCATCGAAGGCATCCCCATCTATAACATCGAAAACGCCTGCGCCTCGGGCAGTGCCGCCTTCAATCTGGCCGTGCAGAGCCTCAAGGCCGGCACCACCGACGTGGCGCTGGCGATCGGTGCCGAGAAGATGAACATCGCCGACAAGCTCAAGGCCCTCTCGATTTTCGAGGCCGGCTGGGACATCTCCCGCGCCGAGCAGAACTATCAGACCCTGGTGCAAATGGGCGAAGGGGTCGAAGTACCCGAAGGCAGCGAATCGGACAAGCCCTACAGCAAGTTCATGGCCATCTACGCTGCGATGTGCCGGCACCACATGAGTACCTATGGCACCACGCAACGGCAGATTGCCGCGGTGTCGGCGAAGAACCATACCCACTCGGTGCACAACCCTTACTCGCAGTTCCGCCGGCCTTTCAGCATCGAAGAGATCCTGGCGGCGCCGCCCATCACCTATCCGATCACCTTGCCGATGTGCGCCCCACTGTCCGACGGCGCTGCCGCCGCCATTCTCTGCACCGAGGAAGGCCTCAAGCGCATCGGCGCCGACAAGACCCGTTGCATCAAGGTCGCGGCCAGCGTCATCCGCAGTTTCAGCAACCGCCGCCTCGATCAGCCCGAGCTCCACGTCGGGCGCCTGGCCGCCAAAATGGCCTATGAACAGGCCGGCCTGGGCCCCCGGGACATGCACGTGGCCGAAGTGCACGACGCCTCGGCCATGGGCGAAATCATCCAGGTGGAGAACCTCGGCTTCGTCGCCCCCGGCGAAGGCGGCCCGGCCGCCGAACGTGGCGAGTTCACCCTGGGCGGGCGGCTTCCGGTCAACACCTCCGGCGGTCTCGAATCCAAGGGCCATCCGCTGGGCGCCACCGGCATCGGTCAGCTCTATGAACTGGTGACCCAGTTGCGCGGCGAAGCCGGCAAGCGCCAGGTCGAAGGCGCGCGGCATGCCATTCAGGAAAACGGCGGCGGCCTGCAGGGCGTCGAAGAAGCGGCGGTGGCGATTCACATTCTGAGCAAGTAACCGCCCCCCCTGCCAAAAAAGAGGTAGCCAAGATGTTCAATAACAAAGTAGTGGTGATCAGCGGCGCCGGCTCCGGTATTGGCCGCGAACTGGCTGTGCAACTGGCCCGGGAGGGAGCGCTGCTGGCGCTCTCGGATATCGACCGTTCGAGCCTCGATGCCACCCTGGGCCTGCTCCCTGAAGCCAGCCAGGCCCGGGGCTACACGCTGGATGTTTCGTCCTGGTCGGCATTCCAGAACCACGCCGAAGAGGTCATGCGCGATTTCGGCACGGTTCACTACGTCATCAACAATGCCGGCGCCACGGTGATCGGCACCGTGGCCAACACCAGCATCGAAGAGTTCGAGTGGCAACTGGGCATCAACCTGTGGGGCGTGCTGTACGGCACCAAGGCCTTCCTGCCGAAGATGCTGTCCCAGCGTGAAGGCTGCATCGTCAACATTTCCAGCGTGTTCGGCCTGCTCAGCTTCCCCACGCAAAGCGCCTACAACATGTCGAAGTTCGCCGTGCGCGGCCTGACCGAATGTCTCTGGGCCGAACTCAGGGGCAGCGGCGTGCGCGCCATCAGCGTCCACCCCGGCGGCATCAAGACCAACATCGAACGGGCCGGCCGGCGCTGCAAGGCCGCAGGCGAGGAGGAAGCGAAGTTCGCCCGCCTGGCCGACAAGATGCTGCAGACCCCGCCCGCCGACTGCGCCGCCGACATCATCCACGGCATGCGCCACGGCAGCCGCCGGGTCATCACCGGCAACAAATCCAGCACCCTGTTCTGGCTGAGCCGATTGTTCCCCAACAGCTACCCCGCTCTGCTCAGGCTGCTGGGCTGATCCTTGTCTGACCCTATTGAGGAATACTTCATGTCCAACGCTTACGCCCGCACCCTGTTCAGCATCGCCGCCGGCTTCAACATCCTGGCGGGCCTGCCCTTGCTGGTGGCCACGCAGCCGGTGGCCCAGTTGATGGGCTTGCAGATGACCCCGACCGCGGGCCTGTTCATCCAGATCACCATGATCGTGGTGCTGATGTTCGGCTGGGCCTACTGGATGATCAGCCGCGATCCGGTGCGCTATCGCCCCTACATCGTGCTGGGGATCGCGCTGAAGATCCTCGTGGTCGCGGTCATCATCAGCCACTGGCTGGCGGGTACCATTCCTTGGCCACTGCCGGCACTGGCGGCGAGCGACATCGTCTTTGCCCTGCTGTTCTGGCGCTACCTGAGCAGCACCCGTTCGGCGCAAGCCCTCGCGCAATTGCACTGATTCAATACCATGCGCATCGCCCACCCCCCTCGTCGCCGGGGGGGTAATTTCTGCCCGCTCCCGCACGATGCCACCCAGAACATCCACCTGCCGCCAACGGCCCATCCGAGGAGCACCACCATGCTGTACGAAAGCATCGATACCGCCGCCATCAACGCCGACGACCTGCCCTGGGTGCCTTTCGCGCCTTACAACGACGAGGTGTTCATCAAGTACATCAAATGCGATCCGGTGCGCGGCGAGGTCATTACCCTGCTCAAGGCACCCGCCAGCATGACCCTTCCCAAGCACCACCACTCCGGCACCGTGATCGTCTACACCATCAAGGGTGGCTGGAAGTACCTCGAGCACGACTGGATCTCCACCGAAGGTGGTGTGGTGTTCGAGACTGCCGCCACCAGCCATACGCCCATCGGCCTGCCCGAGCACGGCGACGAGGTGATCACCTTCAACGTCACCCTGGGCGATCTCATGTACATGGACGAAAACGACAACATCGTCGCCATCGAGAACTGGAAGACCAGCGTGCAGCGCTACCTGGCCTACTGCGAGGCCAACGATATCCAGCCCAAGGACATCACCAGTTTCTCGGTCTGACCGACGCCCGGCGCCCCTCCCCGAGGGGGGGCGCCCCACTCACTCCGCCAACAACAAGAACAGGAGTCTTCCATGATTCAGAAGTTTGCGCGCACCGGGCATTTCACGCTGAAGGTGAGCATGCTGCTGGCGAGCTCCGTCGCCTGCGCCCAGGACACCCTGCCCTTCGCGCCGACGCCTTCGGCCAGCACCGCCGGGCCGACCTTGCAGGATTCCCATCATCAGAAACGCCAGGCTCAGTCACATGTGCCGGCCGATGCCCCGAATATCCTGGTGATCATGCTCGATGACGCCGGCTTCGCCCAGGCCGACACGGTTGGCGGCGCCATCCACACCCCGACCCTGAGCCGGGTGGCCGACAGCGGTGTGCGTTACAACGCCTTCCATACCACCGCCATCAGCTCGGCCACCCGTGCCGCCCTGTTGACCGGACGCAATCACCACCGGGTCGGCAATGGCGTGATCGCCGAGCTGGCCACCGATTGGGACGGCTACACCGGCAAGATTCCCAAGAGTTCGGCGACCATGGCCGAAGTGCTCAAGCAATACGGCTACAGCACCGCCGCCTTCGGCAAATGGCACAACACACCGACGTCGGAAACCACCGCTGCCGGGCCGTTCGACAGCTGGCCGACCGGCTATGGCTTTGAACACTTCTATGGCTTCATGGCCGGGGAAACCTCCCAGTACGAGCCGCGCCTGTACCGCAACACCACACCGATCGAACCGCCTCGCGACCCCAAGTACCACCTCAGCGAAGACTTGGCCAATCGCGCGGTGAACTGGCTGCAGGACCACAAGACTTACGCCCCGGACAAACCCTTTTTCATGTACTGGGCCCCCGGTGCCGTGCACGGCCCGCACCAGGTCAACGCCCAATGGGCCGACAAGTACAAGGGCAAGTTCGACAGTGGCTGGGATGCGTATCGCGAGCAGACCTTCGCCCGCCAGAAAGCCATGGGCTTCATCCCCAAGGATGCCAAGCTGACCCCGCGCCCCGCCGAACTGCCGGCCTGGGATAGCCTCGACGCCGGGCAAAAGCAATACCAGGCGCGCCTGATGGAGGTTTACGCAGGCTTCCTCGAGCATGCCGATACCCAGGCCGGGAAGATCCTCGACGAGCTGGAGCTCGAAGGTAAACGCGACAACACCCTGATCTTCTACGTCCTGGGTGACAACGGTGCCTCGGCCGAAGGCATGGAAGGCACCATCAACGAACTGCTGGCGCAGAACGGCATTCCGGTGCCCAAGGAGCAACAGCTCAAGGTGCTCAATGGCAGCTACGGCGGCCTGTCGGCCCTCGGCGGCCCGAAACTTGAGAGCATGTACAACGCCGCCTGGGCCTGGGCGGGTTCAGGACCCTTTATAGGGACCAAACTGGTGGCGGGCTACTTCGGCGGCACGCGCACGCCGATGGCGGTCTCCTGGCCCAGACAGATCAAGGCCGATGCCAAGGTCCGCGGGCAGTTTCACCACGTCAACGACATTGTCCCGACGGTCTACGACCTCCTCGACATCAGCACCCCCAAGGTGGTCAACGGCGTCGAGCAGGACCCAATGGACGGCGTCAGCCTGCGCTACACCTTTGCCGATGCCGATGCGAAGTCGCGCAAGCCCCCGCAGTATTTCGAAGTGCTCGGCAGCCGTGGCATCTACAAGGACGGCTGGATCGCCTCGGTATTCGGCCCGCGCAAACCCTGGGTGCAAGGTTTTGCCCAGTTCATGGGCTGGAACCCGGACAACGACCAGTGGGCGCTGTATGACCTTGGCAACGACTATTCACAAGCCACGGACGTGGCGGCCAGCCACCCGGAAAAACTGGCTGAGTTGAAGGCCGAGTTCGATACCCAGGCCAAGGCCAACCACGTCTACCCGATCGGCGCCGGTCTGTTTCCCTTCATGAACCCGGATGTACGCCCGGGTACCGACAAACATGAATGGAATTTCAGCGATCGCACCCAGCGCTTCCCGGAATTCACCGCCCCCAACCTGCGCAGCCGCAACAACCGGGTACTGGTGACGGCCGAAGTGCCGGCCAAGGCCAGTGGCGTGCTGTATGCCATGGGCGGGATCGGTGGCGGTGTCAGCCTGTACCTGGACGATGGTTTTCTGGTCTACGAGTACAACGCATTGG
This sequence comes from Pseudomonas sp. GW821-FHT02A08, assembly GCF_059422045.1. Classification (NCBI taxonomy): domain Bacteria; kingdom Pseudomonadati; phylum Pseudomonadota; class Gammaproteobacteria; order Pseudomonadales; family Pseudomonadaceae; genus Pseudomonas; species Pseudomonas sp. GW821-FHT02A08. The sequence goes on along the minus strand of NZ_JBWKWD010000059.1, from coordinate 2,900 downwards.
CTATTGCCCGGGTCAAGCTGCGCTCGACCGAACGCGTACCGGCCGGTAAAGCCAGCATCGAAGTGTTGACCCGGATGAGTACGACCAAACTGGGCGCGCCGGCCAACCTCAGCCTGCGCCTGGGGGGGCAGGAAGTCGCCAGCGGCGTGACGCCGTTCACCCCGGCATTCACCTTCACCGCCAGCGAAACCTTTGACGTGGCCCAGGACCTCGGCTCGCCGGTTGCCCTGGATTACTTCGACCGCGCGCCGTTCGCCTTCAACGGCAAGGTCGACGACGTGCATGTCGCTTACTTGCCCTGAACCCTTGCCCTGCCCAGGAGATACCCATGGCCACCACCGAACTTAAAAACAAGAACGTCCTGATCACTGGCGCCGCTTCCGGCATCGGTCGCGCCGCGGCGCTGGCATTCGCCCGCCGTGGCGCCCGGATCATTGCCACCGACATCAATCTCGTTGCGCTCAGGCAGGTGCAAATGGACGTCGAAGCCCTCGGTTCCCGCTGCTCCATCCATCAGCTCGATGTCTCCAGCAGCGAAGCCGTGCGGGAACTGGCCGATAAGCTCCATGCCTCGCTCGGGGCGCTCGACGTGCTGATCAACAACGCCGGCATCGGTTACCTGGGCCAGTTCCTGCAAAGCGACCTGGCCCACTGGCAGCGGGTGCTGGACATCAACGTGATGGGGGTGGTGCATGGCTGCTATCACTTCATCCCGCAGATGCTCAAGGCCGGCGGTCCGCGCCATGTGCTCAACGTGGCGTCGGCGGCCGGTCTGTATCCGTCGCCGACGATGGCGGCTTATGCCGCCTCCAAGCATGCGGTGTTCGGGTTCAACGAAGTACTGAAGATGGAGTTGGCCGACAGCGATATCTGCGTGACCACGGTCTGTCCCGGCATCATCAATACGCCGATCACCCATGCCCGCAACAACGTCTCTCCCTCGGTCGACGAAGCCCAGCTCACGCGACTGCATAAGTACTATCAGACCAAGGGCTGCGGGCCTGAGGTGGTCGCCGAAGGCATGGTCCGCGCCGTGCAAAAGAGCCAGGACCTGTTGCTGGTCGGCCCCTTTGCGAAGGTGCTGTTCCACCTCCGTCGCCTGTCCCTGGGCATGTTGCGCCGCTTCGTGCTGAACGATGCGCGCAAGGTCGGGTTTCTCTGATGGCGAGCGCTTCTCCCGTCGTGCAAGGGTTGCACTTGATGGCCAAGCCGGTCGGCCCCATCTGCAACCTCGATTGCAGCTACTGCTTCTACCTGGAAAAGGAGCAGTTGTACCCGCCCAGAGAACGCTTTCGCATGTCCGACGAGGTGTTGCGCGCGTACATCCAGGGTTACATCGACGCGCAACCCAGCCCCGAAGTGGAGTTCACCTGGCAAGGCGGCGAGCCGACCTTGCTGGGCCTGGATTTTTTCCAGCGGGCGGTGGCCTGCCAGCGCGAGTTTGGCGCTGGCAAAGTCATCCGCAATACCCTGCAAACCAACGGCACCCTGCTCGATGACGAGTGGTGTGCCTTCCTCGCCCGCGAGGGTTTCATGGTCGGCCTGAGCCTCGACGGGCCGCGTGAAGTCCACGACCTCTACCGACCGGACAAGCGTGGCCGCTCCAGCTTCGATGCAGTCATGGCTGGCCTGGACCTGCTGAAGAAACACGGGGTGCAGTTCAACGTGCTGGTTACCGTGGCCCGCGACGTGGCGAACCACCCGCTGGAAATCTATGGTTTTCTCAAGGCCCAGGGTGTGCGGCATATCCAGTTCAACCCGGTGGTCGAACGCCTTCCGGGCGCAGCGGACGTCAATCAGGGCCTGAGCTTCGCCACTCCGCCGGAACTGCGCCTGCACGCCATGGACGACCCCGGGGTGGTCACGGCCCAGAGTGTCGAACCCGAGCGCTATGGCGATTTTCTCATCGCCATCTTCAACGAATGGGTACGCCACGACGTCGGCGACATCCATGTAATGAACTTCGAATGGGCCCTGGCGGCCTGGTGTCAGCTGGCGCCTTCGGTGTGCCTGTTCAGCCCGCGCTGCGGCAAGGCAGCGATCGTCGAACATGACGGCAGTGTCTACTCCTGCGACCACTTCATGTACCCGGAGTATCGCCTGGGCAATCTCAATGAAGATGACCCGGCCGCCCTGCTCGCCTCCCCGGCCCAGCAGGCGTTCGGCGCGGCCAAGGAAACCACGTTGCCGACCTTGTGCCGGCAATGCGACTACCGCTTCGCCTGCCACGGCGAATGCCCGAAAAACCGGTTCATGACCGCGCCCAACGGCGAGCCCGGACTGAACTACCTGTGCCCCGCCTACAAGAAATACTTCCGCCACCTGACGCCCTACATGAACGCCATGGCCCAGCTGATCAGCCATGGCCAGCCCGCTTCGCTGATCATGCAGGCCTTTGACGGGCCGCTGATCGTGCCGCTCAAGCCCGCGCGATAATGGGCTGGGGTTCTGTGGGAGCGAGCTTGCCCGCGAAGGCGACCTGACAGGCGACCCGGGATTTATTGACTGAGTACATATCCATTTCTACGGTAATAGCCACCGGCGGTTACCGCAGGTATGGATATGTGCATCCTCAAAACATATGTCGCCTGACACTCAGCCTTCGCGAGCAAGCCCGCTCCCACAGGGGATCAGGGGCACCCGCGAAATCACCTCAACAGTTAAATCGCCTTCGCGAGCAGGCTCGCTCCTACTTTGTGATCGCAGACAGGCCCCGCAATCAGGTCGGCTATCAGGCCGCCTCGTTTTGGCTTTTGCTTTGGCTTTTGATCTTCTTGCCCCCTCGAGAGGCTTCGTTCCGGTTCTGCGCAGTGGGCAACCCGGCATGGATGGCCGATGGCGGCGGGCTCTGTAGGAGCGAGCTTGCTCGCGAAAAACCTGAGAGCACCGCAGGGTGTCAG
>NZ_JBWKWD010000058.1:0-20179 GCF_059422045.1 Pseudomonas sp. GW821-FHT02A08 | reverse complement strand
ACTCCAGTCGAGGGATGGGGGACGGAGTGATTTAAAGCCTGACGGGGTGGGGCTGCCTACTGTCAGATCTGACAGGTTGGGAGGGTTTTTCGATGAGTGGTAGGTGTTTCGCCGGGGCTGATTTGATTGACGGGATTGGGGGCCGTTGCAGGCAATCGCGCAAGACTCTGCTGGTGGGGGAGTGTCGGCCAATACCGAATAAACGATATGACTCATCGAGCAAACAAAAGGGGACTTCATGGAAGTCCCCTTTTGTTTGTCCGGGTTGCAGATTGCTTTTCAGCGACGCCAGATGAATCGCTCCAGCAGCGCATCGATGCTGAGCTTGCCGGCACCCGAAAGCAGCAGCGGCGTGAGGGCTACAAGATAGATCAAGGGCAGCTTGAAGTTGCCGTAACCCTTGTTGCTGATGGCATAGCCCTGGGCGAGTTCACTGAGGGTATGCCAGTCGGCGGGCCAATGAACGGCGGCGGTTGCGACGAGGGTCACCACCATCAGGCTCAATGCGGAAAAACGTGTGCCCAGGCCCACCAGCAAGGTCAAGGCGAAGATCAGTTCGGCCCACATCGACAGTTCCCAGTTCAGCGTCGCTGGAAGGTGGTCGAACGGAAACGGGAAGCGCGCCTGGATATCGGTAAACCAGTTCTGGCCGTTGAATTTTTCCAGGCCGGACTCGAGGAATTCCCAGGCGAGGAACACTCGCAGCGCCAGGGGGGCAACCCAGTCACCGGCACGGTCGAGGTTCAGGTGCAGGCCTTTGACGGCCGAGGAAATGGTGGTGTTCATGGACGATGATCTCCTTCAGGTCGGGGAGGCGCGGCAAGGGCATGCCCCGTGAGTTGAGCGCTTTGATCGGTCAGGCCGATCGACAGGCGTATTTCATCAACGGGGTGTATCTGCGGTGTGTCGTTGTGGCGGGGTTTTGCGTGCGGGGTGTGTCTGGGGCGGGGGTGTACACATTGAGATACGTAAGCGCACAACCAGTGTGGGAGCGGGCTTGCTCGCGAATGCGGTGTATCAGTTGACATAGTGTTATCTGACACACCGCCTTCGCGAGCAAGCCCGCTCCCACAGGGGATCACCGCTGCGAAGCGTGACGCTCCGGGGAAATTGCTATACATTTTCCGACCGCCCACAGCATGGTGAAACCGCTTCATGTCTCTTGCGCTCGAACGTCTAGTCGCTGGCACGCCGATCCCTTTCGCCGGTAATCGTGTCACTGTCGTCAGCCCCGAACTGGCGCAACGCTTCCAGCCCGGTGATCACCTGTTGGTGGAACAGGTCAGCGGCGAGTTGCTGCTGATCCCCGTGGCGGACCAGCAAGCGGCCAACGTTGCGATCGAGCGCGCCCAGGCGGCATTCACCGCGCTGTCGGCGGTGTCTGACCAGGCGATCAGCGCCTTCTTCGACCTGTTTGCCCAACGCCTGGAAACCCCGGAATGCTGGGCCTTGATCGAAGCCGCCAACCTGGCCGACATCGAACGGGCCAAGGCACGCGGTCGCTCGACCACCCGGTTGCTGGCCGATGAGCGCATGCGTCGCGACATGATCGCCGGCCTGCGCGCGTGGCGTGATGCAACGGCCAGCCGTGGCAAGGTGATCAGTTGCGTCGAGCACGATGGCTGGAAGGTCGAGCAAGTGGTCTCGCCGCTGGGTATCGTCGCGTTTGTCTTCGAAGGCCGGCCGAATGTGTTTGCCGACGCGGCCGGTGTGTTGCGCACCGGCAATACTGCGGTGCTGCGCATCGGCAGTGATGCGTTGGGCACCGCCCAGGCGATCGTCGCCCATGCACTGAACCCTGCACTGAGCGACGCCGGCTTGCCGGCCGGTGCCGTGTCGCTGGTGGAAAGTGTCAACCACGCCGCCGGTTGGGCGATGTTCGCTGACCGGCGCCTGTCATTGGCGGTGGCCCGTGGTTCGGGTCGCGCCGTCAGCCAGTTGGGCAGCATCGCGCAGCAGGCCGGCACGGCGGTCAGCCTGCACGGCACCGGTGGCGCGTGGCTGATCGCCAACGCCGATGCCGATGCCCGGCGCTTTGCCGCCGTGGTGCGCAACTCCCTGGACCGCAAGGTCTGCAACACCCTGAACGTCTGCCTGATTCACCGCGACCGCGCGGCCGAGTTGGTGCCGCTGTTCCTCGATGCACTCAAGCAGGCTGGCACAGCTCGGGGCCAGGGTTGCAAGCTGCACATCGTTGAAGGCAGCGAGGCGCACCTGCCGCAAGACTGGTTGGCTGCAACGGTCGAGGTGTTCCGCGCCGAGGGTTATCAAACCGAGGCGCAGGCCGAGCCGTTGGCGGAAGATCAATTGGGCCGTGAATGGGAGTGGGAAGAAACCCCGGAAGTCAGCCTGAAAATCGTCGACGATCTGGACAGTGCCATTGCCTTGTTCAATCGCTACAGCCCGCAGTTCACGGTGTCGTTGATCAGTGAAAGTGCCGAGGCCCAGGAGCGTTTCTACAACGCCGTCAACGCGCCTTTTGTCGGCAATGGCATTACCCGTTGGGTCGACGGCCAGTACGCGCTGAACAAGCCGGAACTGGGGCTTTCGAACTGGGAGAGCGGGCGCCTGTTTGCGCGCAGTGCGATTCTCTCGGGTGATGGCGTGTTCACCATTCGTAGCCGCATGACCCAAGTCGATCTGGGCGTAAAACGCTGAGATGGCGGAACCGGTGACCGCTGCAAAGGCGGTCACTTTTTTCAACAAACGGCAGTTCTGATCAAGCGGCCTTGATCGCCTTGGCCGATACGGCACAAGTGCCCGGATACTCGACCAGCGACACAAAGCTTCGGCTGTCGGCATCCAGCGCGTCGATCGAACCGGTCTCGATGTCGTACACCCAGCCATGCAGGTTCAACAGGCCTTTTTCCTGGGCCAGTCGCACACTCGGGTGCGTCTGGATATTGGCCAGTTGGGCAATGACATTTTCCCGAACCATCGAGCTGACCTTGGCCGCTTCGCTGGCGTGTGGCCGGCCTTCGTTGATCACTTTCGCTGATTCGGCGTGTTGCAGCCAACCGCTGACGGCGGGCAGATGATCCATGCATGTGCACTTGGCCACCGCTGTCATGGCGCCGCAGTCCGAATGCCCGCAGATCACGATGTCGGTGACGCCGAGCACAGCGACGGCGTATTCGACAGTGGCCGATACACCACCCGGATGGGGGCTGTAGGACGGCACGATGTTGCCGGCGTTACGGATCACGAACAGTTCACCGGGCTCTTGTTGGGTCAGCAGTTCCGGCACGACACGGCTGTCGGAACAGGTGATGAACAGCGTACCTGGATGTTGGGTGGTGGCCAGGTGTTTGAACAGGTCAGTGCGTTGTGGAAAGGCTTCTTTCTGGAACTTCAAGAAACCGTCGATGAGCGCTTTCATGATTGCTTCCTCATGGGTAGGGGCGGCCCGCACGGGGTGTGCGGGCCGGTATCAACTTAGAAAGGACGCAGGGGCAGGAACTTGCCGTCGAGGGTGATGACGGCGCGGGAGCCGCCTTCCGGATCTTCGACTTTCTTCATGTCGAGCTTGAAGTTGATCGCGCTGATGATGCCGTCGCCGAACTGCTCATGGACCAGGGCTTTGAGGGTGGTGCCGTAGATCTGGATCATTTCGTAGAAGCGGTAGATGGTCGGGTCGGTCGGCACACCCGAGAGGCTGCCGCGCAGCGGGATGATCTGTAGCCGGGCCACGGCGTCGGCGTCCAGTTCGAGTTTGTCGCCGACCACTTTGGCGGCGGTTTCCGGCAGCGGATGTTGACCGAGCAGGGCAGCGGTGACGTAGGCCAGGCCCAATCCAGTGCCGTCGGCCAGGTCCTGCCACGACAGGTTTTTGCGTGCCTTGGCATCAAGGACAGAAGTGGTCAGGGCCAGGCTTGGGTCGTTGTAGGCGTGGGACTGTTGCATGGTGATTCTCCTATCGGGAGTGGCGTTGCTTGGGTGTGGGGTCATCTTCTGTCGATCGACTCATAGCGTCCAAGACCGATATACAATGCAACCCATAAGCACTGCCTATAGATGGAGAATCCCGTGTTGCTTCGACATTTGCGTTATCTGCTGGCGGTTGCCGACCAGGGTGGTTTCACTCGCGCCGCCGAAGTGCTGCACGTATCCCAGCCAACCTTGTCGCAGCAGATCCGCCAACTGGAAGAGTCTCTGGGCGTGAGTCTGTTCGACCGCACCTCGCGCACGGTCAAGCCGACCGATGCAGGCCAGGCTTACATTGAATGCGCGCGGCGGGTATTGGTGGAGCTGGAAGCGGGCAAGCGTGCGTTGCATGACGTGAAGGATCTGTCTCGCGGGACGTTGCGCCTGGCCATGACGCCAACCTTCATGGCCTATCTGGTAGGGCCGCTGGTGCGCGACTACGTGGCGCGCTACCCGAACATCCATCTGGAGATTTTTGAGCTGTCGATGGACGAAATCGAGGCCGGGCTGGCGGATGATTCGCTGGACGTCGCGATTGCGTTTGATCGGGTGAGAAACGCCGACATCGAATCGATCCCGGCGTTTACCGAAACCTTGGGGTTGATGGTCGGGCGCGATCATCCGCTTTACGAGTATCAGGACGCGTTGTCCGCCGAAGAGGTGGCTCAACTTGAGTTTGCGCTGCTGACCCCGGACTACATCACCCGCACATGCATCGATGAGTTTTTCGCAGAGGCGCAGATCACGCCCAAAGTGGTGATTGAAGTGAACTCGGTCAACACGCTGCTGGAAGTCATCCGGCACTGCGCCATCGCCACCATCCTGCCGGAACCCATCGCCACGCAGGATCGGGCATTGCGCAAGCTTTCCATGCAGGGGGCAGCGCCAGAACGCGGGGCCGCGTTACTGCGGCGCAAGAACAACTATCACAGTGCGGCGTCGGTGGCGTTTGTGGATCTGGTGTTGGGGGCCGATTTTTCATAACCACCACAAAACCCCCTGTGGGAGCGGGCTTGCTCGCGAAGGCGGCGTGTCATTCAACATAAGTATTGACTGATACACCGCCTTCGCGAGCAAGCCCGCTCCCACAGTTGATCTTTGTACGGGTATAAAAAAGGCCTGCTCCTTATTGGGAGCAGGCCCTGTTTTTCAATAAGTCAGTAATGACTCATTCAATTAGTAGAACCGGTCAATCACCCGAACTTCGTTTTGATTCTGCATCGAGGCCCAGGCCTGTTTCAGGGTTTGCAGAACATTACCGATGAAGTCCTTGTCGGCCGCGGCCTTCTTGCCGACATAGCCCTGGCCGCGACGGTACATCTTCAGTCGGGCCAGCAGGTTCTGGTTGTTCTGGTCGAACTCCGCTTCATGGGCGTGCGGCGACAGGCAGTCGATATGAACCTGGCCGCACTTGCTGATCCAGAGAATATGGTTGTCGTGGCTGTCTTTCTTTGCAGCGAAGATACGAGCCAGTTCATCGATAGTTGGTTGATTGTTCAGATTCATCATAAAGCCCCTTGACCAATTGGTGATCTTTCAAAGTTGATTCGCTAATACAGGTAGCCCATCGGTTAGTTGATCCCTGGCACCGAAACCAGGACGTCAGCGTTCGACCGCCTTATCGGGCGGGGTCCTGCGTCCGTTGCATGTAGTCGTGTTGAATAACTGCTACGCAATAGCGTCACAACGAAGAGAAGCGGCGAAAACCTTAAGGCTACTGCCGACGTTTTCAGGGTCGGCCACAAGCTTCATGAGGATTGCTCGCCAAGACTTCTCGCCCTTGTACTGGACGTTCAGGCCAGGTCAGCTTCTTCAATCTGCCTTGTGGGCAGCGTGTATCCGGGAAAAACAGCTCGGCGGTCAGACGAGCTTGCTCAAACGTGTTGCCTGTACTCCCGATCGGGGAGACGTCTGCATCATGCAAGGGCAAATCGGAGGCGTCAACGGTTTTGTAGTGATTATTTTCAGTCACTACATATTGTCGGACAAAGCTGTTGGGAATTAGCGCGGGGAGTCGAAGGTGTGTCGGTCAGGACGACAAAGGTGGACACTCAAAGCGGTAAAAAGTGCAGGGATGACCATCCACCAGCTGTTGATGCAAGGTGAACCCGTCAACGCCCAGCCCCGGCATTGCGGCGGCCCAGAACAGGCGTGCCGGCTGATTCGCATCGATGTGGAAAATCTGCCATTGACCGGGGAATCGGCTCAAGAGGGTGGAAACGACAAATCGCGCGACTCCCTGGCCACGGTAGCGTCGGCTGACAAACAGATAGCCGATGTTGTTCTCGGCACCGGGTAGATGGACCTGGTTATCCACGGTCACGAAGCCGGCCAGTTCACCGTCGACCTTGATCAGGAAGGGCCGGGTGGCCGGGTTTCGCCAGTAGTCGGGCATGGGCAGGATGTTGAACAAACCGTATTCGCCCAGTTTCAGCGGCAACCATTCACTGAAGTCGTAGGTGTAGAACTGCATCAGGTTTTCGATGGTTTGCAGTTCATCGCGTTGGGCGGCGTGCAGTTCTATCGAAGGCATACGGGTTGGCTCCAGTTACGCCGGGGCAGGGACACCGTTCATTATGGTTGCCCCCAGGGTTCGGTGCCGGGTTCAGGTTTTGCTTGCCGGCTTTGCCCTGCGCTTGGTGCCGCTTGCTGCTTTGCGCGGGGCGCCTTTACGTTTTTTCTTCCATGGGGCTGCGGCGGAGCCGCCGGGCGGTGGACCGCTGATGGTCAGGCTCAGCCCGGCACAGCGACTGACCTGTTTGCTCATCCAGGCCGCCTGTTTGGTAACGAACTCTTCCAGGCTCATTTCCCCGCTTTGCACCATGTCCAGGGCCTGCTCCCAGATCGCCGTGGTGCCCGGATCGGCGATGGCCCGCGGCACGGCGTCGATCAGGCTGAACGCGGCCGGCGTGGCGGCCAGGGCCTTGCCGTTCTTGACCAGGTAACCACGGTCGAGCAGGCCCTGGATGATCGACGCACGGGTCGCTTCGGTGCCGATGCCGGTGGTGTCCTTGAGCTTTTGCTTGAGCAGTGGGTCCTCCACCAGTTTGGCGACATTCTTCATGGCTTTGATCAGGTCGCCTTCGGTGAACGGCTTTGGCGGTTGCGTCCAAAGGTCTTTGAATTGCACGCCGGTCACTGCGCAATCGATGCCTTCGGCCAGGTTGGGCAGAGTCTGCGGCGCCGGAGCTTCGCGCCCCTTGGCCGGAGCCAGCGCTTCGGGCAGGGCGCGTTTCCATCCCGGTTCGATGATCTGCTTGCCGACAGCACGCAAGGCTTCACTGGCGCAGTCGAAGTCGGCCTGGGTGCGGTCGTATTCGTGGTTGGGCAGGAACTGCGCCAGGTATCGGGCGCGGATCAGGGTGTAGACCGCACGTTGTTTGCCCGCCAGCTTGTCGAGATTTTTCGCAGCGGCGGTGGGGATGATGCCGTGGTGTGCGCTGACCTTGGCATCGTTCCAGGCCCGTGAGCGCCGTTGCGGATCAAGGTGATCGTGCAAGGCGTTCAACGCCGGATCTGCCTGGCGCAACGCCGCCAGAATGGCGGGTGCCTCGCTGTGCTGGCTGAGGGGCAAGTAGCCGCAATCACTGCGCGGGTAGGTAATGACTTTGTGGGTTTCGTAGAGCGCCTGGGCGATGTCGAGGGTTTCCTGGGCGCCGAGGCCGAGTTTCTTTGAGCAGACCTCCTGCAGGGTGCCCAGGTCGAACGGCAGCGGGGCCACTTCGCGCATCCGTTCGGTGCGCAGCTTGATCACCCGCGCACTGGCCGCGCCGCGCATGGCGGCCGCCGCTTGTTGCGCCAGCGCCTGGTTCAGGCAGCGGTCCTGATCGTCGCAAAGCTGCGACGGCGCGCGCCATTGCGCGGTGAATGCGGTGCCGTTGTGCTGCAGTTGCACGTCGATGGCCCAGTAAGGGACGGGCACAAAGTCGGCGATGCTGCGATCGCGATCCACCACCAGGCGCAAGGTTGGCGTTTGCACCCGGCCGACCGGCAGCACGCCTTGATAGCCGGACTGGCGCCCCAGCAGGGTGAACAGTCGGCTCATGTTCATGCCGATCAGCCAGTCGGCCCGGGAACGCCCCAGGGCCGAGTGATAGAGGCTGAAGGTCTCGTTCCCCGGTTTGAGGGCCGCGAGGGCCTTGCGGATGGACGCATCGTCCAGCGCCGACAACCAGAGGCGGCGGATCGGCCCGCGATAGCGGCAATGCTCCACCAGTTCCCGGGCAATCATCTCGCCCTCGCGGTCGGCGTCCGTGGCAATGATCAGTTCGCAGGCTTCACCGAGCAGGCGCTTGACCGCCTTGTACTGGCTGGCGGTGCGCGGCTTGACGGTCATCTTCCATTTTTCGGGAATGATCGGCAGGTCGGCCAGCACCCAGCGCTTGTAGCGCGCGTCGTAGGCATCCGGTGGTGCGGTTTCCAGCAGGTGGCCGATGCACCAGGTCACCGTGACGTCCGTTCCCAGCCAGCAGCCATCGCCCCGGCGCCGGGCGCCGAGGACTGCCGCGATGTCTTTGGCCTGGGAAGGTTTTTCACAGAGGTACAGCCGCATAACCACCATCGTCGATCAATGTGCCAGAGGTGCACAGAATGGCGGTTGATGGACGATGGAGCAATCTTTATCTGTATGGATGTACAGCCTGGTGTGTCGTGCCGACGGACTGTGCCGGCAGGCTCCGTTCGGCTGTGAAGCCGTCGGGAGGGCGAAACTTGGGTTATACCTGATAAATCGTGGTCGCAGGTTTTGGGGCTGCTGCGCAGCCCATCGCGGGCAAGCCACGCTCCCACATCATCGATTTGCAGGTCCATCACCGTCATGAGGAACGTTTTCCATGAAAAGCTCCGGTCCTAGTCCTGTCATCACCATCGCCGAGCAGCCTGGCTGTCTGCTGGTGAGATTTCACGGTATTCAAGTAGCCGCCTCGGCGCGTGCCCTGGTGTTGCTGGAGGCCAACTACCCGCCGGTGTACTACGTGCCGCGAGAGGATATCGACGAGAAATATTTCGCCCGCACCGACCACACCAGCTATTGCCCGTACAAGGGCGATGCCAGCTATTTCAGTCTGCAGGTACCGGGGCATGAAAGCGCCAACGCGGTGTGGAGCTACGAAGACCCCAAGGTGTCGGTGGAGCAAATCCGCGGGTATCTGGCGTTCTATCCGGATCAGGTGAAGTTCGAGTTGCTTGATGCCGAAGTTTGATTGGAGCTGATCGCCGCGACGAGGGAGCCTGCTCCCTCGTCGGCAGGCATTGCCTCAGTTCTTGTCGAGATCCACGTTGCGTGTCTCACGCAGGCAAATCATCCCCACTATCAGGCTCACCCCGGTGATCACCACCGGGTACCACAGCCCGTAGAAGATGTCCCCGGTGTACACCACCAAGGCAAATGACACCGTCGGCAGGAAGCCGCCGAACCAGCCGTTGCCGATGTGGTAGGGCAGGGACATCGAGGTATAGCGGATGCGGGTCGGGAACAGTTCGACCATCAACGCCGCCAGCGGGCCGTAGCACATCGCGGAGATGATGATCAGCGCGACGATCAGCGCCACGATCATCGGCTTGTTGATCTGCTGCATGTCCGCCTGTTGCGGGTAACCGGCGAGGGTCACGGCGCCGCGCAGGGCAGCTTCGTCGAAACCATCGATCTTCACTTCACCGACGCTGACCTGCACGCCGCTGCCGGCCGGGGCCGCAGCGCTCTGGTAAGGCAGGCCCTGCTTGACCAGGAAGGTCTTGACCTTGTCGCACGGGCTGTCGAATTTCGCCTTGCCCACCGGGTCGAACTGGAAGGTGCAGGTGGCCGGGTCGGCCATCACGGTGATCGGTGCCTGGCGACTGGCCTGGTCGATGGCCGGGTTGGCGTAGTGAGCCAGGGTCTTGAAGATCGGGAAGTACAGCGCGGTGGCCAGCAGCAGGCCGATCATCAGCACCGGTTTGCGCCCGACCTTGTCCGACAGCCAGCCAAAGAAAATGAAGAACGGCGCACCGATGGTCACGCTGACAATCAGCAGACCGTTGGCCACCGCCGGGTCCATTTTCAGGAACTGGGTGAGGAAGAACAGCACATAGAATTGCGCGGCGTAGAAGGTCACCGCTTGCCCGGCATTGATGCTGAACAGGGCGATCAGCACCACCTTGAGGTTTTCCCATTTGCCGAAGGAATCGCGAATCGGCTGTTTGCACAGCTTGCCTTCTTCTTTCATTTTCACGAAGGCCGGCGACTCGTGCAGGCTCAGGCGAATCCAGGTCGAGATGCCCAGCAGCACGATGGAAAACAGGAACGGAATGCGCCAGCCCCAGACTTCGAACTGGTCACCGGTGAAGTAGCGGCAGCCCAGCACCACCAGCAACGAGAGCAGCAGGCCCAGGGTTGCGGTGGATTGAATCCAGCTGGTGTGGAAGCCACGCTTGCCGATGGGGGCGTGCTCGGCGACATAGGTCGCGGCGCCGCCATATTCACCGCCCAAGGCCAGGCCCTGGAGCATGCGCAGCACCACCAGGATGATCGGCGCGGCGATGCCGATGCTGGCGTAGGTCGGCAGCAGCCCGACGCAGAACGTCGCCAGGCCCATGAGGACGATGGTGGCGAGGAAGGTGTACTTGCGCCCGATCATGTCCCCCAACCGCCCGAACACCAGCGCGCCGAACGGCCGGACAATGAAGCCGGCGGCGAAGGCCATCAGCGCAAAGATAAACGCCGTGGTGTCGTTGACCCCGGCGAAGAACTGCTTGCTGATCACCGCCGCGAGGGCGCCATAGAGGAAAAAGTCGTACCACTCGAAGACCGTCCCGAGGGACGAGGCGAAGATGACTTTCTGGGTTTCCTGGCTGGTGCCCGCGCTGCGCACGGCTTCCAGGGTTTGAACATTTTCTGACATACCGGTATCCCTCACAGTGATTGTTTTTGTTGTTCCACTGGTGCTGCGTGTTCCATTTCAGGGGTAATGCTCAGTGTCCGTGAATCGAGTGAAGTTCCTGTGGGAGCGGGCTTGCTCGCGAAAACGGTAGATCATTCACATTGATGTTGAATGACACGACGCCTTCGCGAGCAAGCCCGCTCCCACAGGGGTGGTGTATATGGCGGGGTTGAGGATCATTTGTGCCGCCTTCTCGGCAATCATCAGCGTCGGCGAGCAGGTGTTGCCCGAGGTGATGCGCGGCATGATCGAGGCATCGGCGATGCGCAGGCCGGGGATGCCATGGACCTTGAGTTGCGCATCGACCACGGCGTCGGCGTCATTGCCCATGCGGCAGGTACCCACCGGATGGAAAATCGTGGTGCCGATCCGCGCGGCGGCTTCGTGCAGTTGTTCTTCGCTTTGCAGGCTGGCGCCGGGCAGGTATTCCACCGGGTTGAACGCGCGCAGGGCCGGGGCGGCGACAATGCGCCGGGTCAGGCGAATGGCGTCGGCGGCGACCCGCAGGTCTTGCGGATGGCTCAGGTAATTGGGTTGGATCAGCGGTGCTTCTTGTGGATTGGCGGAACGGATTTCCACCCGGCCACGGCTTTGCGGGCGCAGATCGCAGACCGACGCGGTGAACGCCGGGAAGGCATGCAGCGGTTCGCCAAAGCGCTCCAGTGACAGCGGTTGCACGTGGTATTCGAGGTTGGCTGAAGTCTGCTCCGGCCCCGAGCGGGCAAAGGCGCCCAACTGGCTCGGCGCCATGGACAGCGGGCCGCTGCGGTCATACAGGTAGCGCAGGCCCATGCCCATCTTGCCCCACAGGCTGCCGGCAATCTGGTTCAGGGTGAGGGCATTTTCCAGCTTGTAGATCAGCCGCAGTTGCAGGTGATCCTGCAGGTTGCCACCGACGCCGGGTAGCTCATGGGCGACGCCAATGCCCAGCCGTTCCAGCAGTGGACGCGGGCCGATGCCGGAGCGTTGCAGGATGCTGGGCGAGCCCACCGAGCCGGCACACAGGACGATCTCCTTGCGCGCCTTGAAGGTTTTCGCCTGGCCTTGCCAGCGGGCGCTGACCGCTGAGGCGCGGCCACTTTCCAGCAACACGCGGTCGACTTCGACACCGGTCAGTACGGTGAGATTGGGACGCTGACGAATGGGTTTGAGAAAGGCCTTGGACGCGTTCCAGCGGATGCCGGCCTTCTGGTTGACCTGGAAATAGCCGCAACCTTCGTTGTCGCCCTGGTTGAAGTCATCGATGCTGGCGATGCCGCTTTGTTCGGCGGCGCTGCGGAACGCATCGAGAATCGGCCATGACAGGCGCTGGCGTTCGACCCGCCATTCGCCCGCGGCGCCGTGAAATTCGGCGGCGCCGGCAAAGTGGTTTTCACTCTGCTTGAACAGCGGCAACACGTCTTGCCAGCTCCAGCCAGGGTTGCCGTCGGCGGCCCAGCGGTCGTAGTCGCCGGCCTGGCCGCGCATATAGATCATGCCGTTGATGGATGAGCAGCCACCCAGTACCTTGCCGCGCGGATAGCTCAGGGCGCGGCCTTGCAGGCCCGGTTGCGCTTCGGTCTTGAAGCACCAGTCGGTGCGCGGGTTGCCTATGCAGAACAGGTAGCCCACGGGGATGTGAATCCACGCATAGTTGTCGCGGCCGCCGGCCTCGAGCAGCAACACGCGATGTTGCGCATTGGCCGACAGTCGATTGGCCAGCAGACACCCGGCCGGCCCGGCCCCGACCACGATGTAATCGTATTCATCCAGGGAAGCCTGCATCCTTGACCTCGTGTTGTTGTTCTTGTTGTCTGTCATCCTAGTTGTTAGCTTTCGTCAAAAGAATGTTAGTTTTTGCGCAGCTGCTGTGCGTTTTTAAACAGCATCCCGAACGGCAAAGAACAAGGACGCTTCATGTTCGACTGGAATGACCTGCGGTTTTTTCTCGAATTGCAGCGCAGCGGGCGTTTGCTCACGGCTGCCCGTCGCCTGAACACCACCCACGCCACCGTGGCGCGGCACATCGAGGCCATCGAAAAAAGCCTCGGTACGGCGTTGTTCGTCCAGCATGCCCAGGGTTACGAGATGACCCCGGCGGGCGAGGCGTTGCTTAAACACGCCGAGGCGATGGAGAACGTGGCGCTGCTGGCCCAGGAGGAAATCACCCAGTCCACCGCGCCGCTGGGCAAGATCCGCGTCGGGGTGACGGAAGGGCTGGGCATCATGTTCCTGGCCAGTCGCATGAACGGCTTGTTCGAGCGCTATCCGGGGCTGGAGGTGGAACTGGTGGCGGTGCCGCGTTTTGTCAGCATCCTCAACCGCGAGGCGGAAATCAGCATCCACCTCGAACGCCCGGCCGCCGACATGCTGGTCACCCGCAAACTCACCGACTATCGCCTGGCGCTCTACGCCAGCCGGGAGTACCTCGATCGCTCACCGCCGTTGCGCAGTCGCGAAGACCTGGGGCGTCATGCGTGGATCGGCTACGTCGACGACTTGCTGTTCAGCCAGGAACTGATGTTCCTCAACAGCTTCTGCCGCAACCCGCAGGTGGTGTTTCACAGCACCAGCGTGATCGCCCAGCAACAGGCTGCACGTTCAGGCCTGGGAATTGCCGTGTTGCCGTGTTACATGGCCAGTGCCGATCCGGGGCTGGTGCCGCTGCTGCCGGATGAAAGCATCCAGCGCAGCTACTGGATCAGCACCCGCCGGGAGCTGCACAAATCGGTGCGGTTGCGGGTGCTTTGGGATTATGTGGTGGAGTTGTGTGAGCGGGAGCAGGGGTTGTTGTTGGGCGGTGCCTGAACTGGCGCCTTCGTCGGAACGCCGCCCGGAGCAAACCCGCTCCCACATTGGAATGCGTTCCCCTGTGGGAGCGGGCTTGCCCGCGAAGGCGTCGGTAGATTCACAATTGATCTAATGGTTTAACCAACAATCTCGAACGCCGTGCTGGCCAGCCGCTCGCCATTGACCATGACATGCACCGCATGGCGCCCCGCATAATGCCGGCGGGTGGTGAGTTCCTTGATCTGCTGGCCACGGCTGACGGCTTCGACGGCATTACCCGGCAGCGTCAGCGCCTTGAGCTTGAACACCTTCGCCGAGGTGCTGCCGTTGGCCTTGACGTAATCGATGGCGTAGTCGATCACCAGGCGCTGACTGCTTTCTACCGTGGATCTGACGGCAAACGACAGGGTGATCTTCTCTCCCAGGCCAATCACCGGCGGTTCGACTTTTATATCAACGATCTCGACCTCGGGTTTGCCACCCGCGCCGATGATCGCCAGTGCCCGCTGGTTGCCCTGTTTGATCAGGCTGCGCAGCGCGTGTCTGGCGATCCATGCGGTGTGTCGGTTGTCCAGCGACCAGCCTTCAATCAGATCCAGCACCCGGTCGGGGTGATCCTTGGTGATGTCGTTGAGGTGGTTGGCCACGGATTTGCGCACGTACAGGCTGGTGTCGGCCTTGAGGTTGTCGAGGATGTTCGCGGCCAATGTCGGATCGGCCTGGATGGTCTCCAGCCGGAATGACCAGGGCAGGCGCGGCCGGCATCCTTCGCTGGCCAGGCGCCGCACGTGCTCGTTGTCATCCAGGGACCAGTCATGCATCAGCTTGAGCGAGCGTTCGAGGTCACTGCGCAGAAAGTGGCGGATCGCGAATTCCGAAGAGCCAAAAGCGGTGAAGTACTTCAGCGCGTCCATCGACTGATCGAACGCATGGGCGCCGTAGCTGGCGACATAGTGCGGCAGGCACATGCTGACGAAGCCGCTGTTCAGGCGCGGGGCGAGGGCACGCAGCACCTGCAGCGACGCCTCGTAGTCCAGGGGAAGCACGGCGTGCAGGCACTCACTGACCCGGGCCATGCGCTGCATGACGCTGAGGTCTGCCAGGCCGGATTGGGCCAGCTTCAGGAAGCGCCTGGCCTCGAATGGCGGATAGACCGCGGTCATCTCGGTGGCGATGTGCTGGAGGCGCTCGGTGTTGAAGATTTCCTTTAGGGCGGGGGCAGGTTGGTCAGCCATGGTGGTTCCTTGGTAGTTGTTGATCCGTCACACCGCGTTATCGTTCTTCGCGAGCAAGCCCGCTCCCACAGAAGAGCTTGTGCGCGACAAAGATCCAGTGTGGGAGCGGGCTTGCTCGCGAAGAGGGCATTCCAGTCACCTCAATTCTTGCCCGCCTGCTCCTGCAGTTGATCCGACTCGAACAACCTGCCCAGTTCGACCCGCGCTTCCTGCGCCGTCTGCATCACTTTCACCGCGTCGTCATACACCGCATGCTGGGCTTCAAGCACCTCTTCGTCGTGCTGCTTGAAACGCTTGATCCGCGCATCCGCCTGGGCCTGGGTCAATCCCAGGCCGATCAGGGTTTGCCGGCTCATTTCCAGGCTCGAATGGAAGGTTTCGCGCACGGCGTGGGCGCCGACGTCCATCAGTCGATGCACGTGCTGGCGGTTACGGGCACGGGCGATGATTTTCATGTGCGGGTAGAGCTTGCGCACCAGTTCGGCGGTCTTGATGTTGGTGTCCGGGTCGTCGGTGGCGATCACGAAATACTCGGCTTCCCCGACCTTGGCCGCATTGAGGATTTCCGGGCGCATCGGGTCGCCGTAGAACACCGGTACGCCACCGAAGCTGCGGGACAGTTCGATGGTTTCCACCGAGGTGTCGAGGGCCACGAACTTGATGTTCTGTGCGCGCAGAATCCGCGCAACGATCTGACCCATGCGCCCCATGCCGGCGATCACCACCCTTGGCGCGTCGGCGTCGATTTCGCGGAACTTCTCCGGCACTTCCACCGGTTGCACCTTCGGGCTGACCAGGCGTGCGCAAAGCAGCAGCAACAGCGGCGTCACGGCCATGGACAGGGTGATGGTCAGCACCAGCAAGTCATACAGTTCGGTGGCGAACAACCCGTGGTCGCGACCGATCTTGAACACCACGAAGGCAAATTCACCACCTGCCGCCAACACGATTCCCAGGCGGATCGCACTGACCTTTTTCAAGCCCCCGGCCAGGCGACCGACCAGGAACAGCAGCGGCAGTTTGATCGCGATCAGCAGCAAGGTCAGGCCCAGCACCGCCACCGGCATGCTCAGCAACAGGCTCAGGTTCGCGCCCATGCCGACGCTGATGAAAAACAGCCCCAGTAACAGGCCCTTGAACGGTTCGATCTGGGCTTCCAGTTCATGGCGATATTCGGAATCCGCCAGCAGCAGGCCGGCGAGGAAGGCGCCCAGGGCCATGGAAATCCCGACCAGTTCCATCAGCCATGCCGTGCCGATCACCACCAGCAACGCCGTGGCGGTGGAGACTTCTGGCAGCGCGGTCTTGGCCACCACGCGAAACACGGGCCGCAGCAGATAACGCCCGCCGATCACCACCACGGCGATGCTGGCCAGCACTTGCAGGCCGTGGTTCAGGTTTTCGCTGGCGGTGGTGCTGTGATCGCCACCGGCAAGCAAGGGCACCATGGCGATCAAGGGGATCGCGGCGATGTCCTGAAACAACAGGATCGCGAACGCCAGTCGCCCGTGGGGACTGGTCAGTTCCTTGCGTTCAGCCAGGCTTTGCAGGCCGAATGCCGTGGACGACAGCGCCAGGCCCAGGCCGAGGACGATGGCGGTGTTCAACGGCTGGCCAAACAGCCACAGCGCCACCACGCCAATCACCGTGCCAGTGAGCAACACTTGCGCCAGGCCCACGCCGAACACTGATTTGCGCATCACCCACAAGCGTCGTGGCGACAGTTCCAGGCCGATGATGAACAGCAGCAACACCACGCCGAGTTCGGAAATGTTCGCGACGCTTTGCGGATTGTCGATCAGGCCCAGCACCGACGGGCCGATGATCACTCCGGCAAACAGATAGCCCAGAACCGCCCCCAGTTGCAGGCGCTTGGCCAAGGGAACGATGAGCACGGCTGCCATCAGAAATACGACAGCGGCTTGTAGCAGGTTGCCTTCATGGGGCATGGGCGAAACTCCAGAACTCGACACAGCGGGGGCGTCAAGGATAAAGGCTGGACTCGCCGAAGATCTACCGTGGGTTGCCAGTTGGATCTTTACAGTGACCTGGGTGTCAGATAAACGCCTCGATATGCGCCATCCCCCGGGCCACATACTCATCCTTCTCACCCACCGGGGCGAAATTGTTCAGCACTTCCCGGGCTGTTTCGCGGCCTTTCAACCGGGCCAGGATCCACGCCGCGAGGTACGGCGACGCCAGGCAGCCACCCGCAGTGGCAATGTTGCCGTTGGCGTAGAAGGCCTGGTTGACGACATTGACCCCGGCTTCCACCACCCAGGGCTTGCTGATTGCATCGGTGCAGGCCGGGGCATCGCCGAGCAGGCCGAGTCTGGCCAGCAGGAAGGTGCCGGAGCACTGGGCTGCCAGCAGTTGGCGTGCGGGATCGAATTGCAGTTGCTCCATGATCCCGGGTGTGGCGGCCACTTCCCGGGTCTTGCGGCCACTGCCCACCAGCACTGCATCCGCCTGACAGGCCTCGGAGAGACCGATGTGCGCATCGACGGTCAAACCATTCATCGAAGTGACCTGCGGCGTCGGTGACGCGATGGTCACGCGCCAATCCTTGTCCCCGAGCAGGGAAACCCGGCTGAGCATGCCGTATGCGATCAGCGAGTCCAGTTCGTTGAAGCCGTCAAAGGTCAGAATGGCAATGTGCATGGCGAACTCCGATGGGTTTTCGAGCAGCCTGTCCGGGTGCAATTCAAGGGTGCCGGTACAGTTTGAATGATTATTATGATAACAGTCATGTAACGCGCCCGGGCACCCGTCGACGAAGCGCTATTCGCTGTGCGCCCGCACCACACTCTCGGTGCCCAGCCGATACTGATTGTTGCCGCTGCGCTTGGCCTCATACATCGCCAGGTCGGCAATGTGCAGCAAGCGGTCGATGCTCGGCGCATGATCGGGGAATACGGCGACGCCGAGGCTGGTGCCGATGTGGCGCTGGTCGTTGCCGATGGTGACGGGCGGGGAGAGTTCGACGAAGATTTTCTGGCAGATGCTGCGCGCTTCGTCTTGCAGGTTTTTGCCCTGGGGCAGGTCCTGAAGGATGACCACGAATTCGTCGCCACCGATCCGGGCGACGGTGTCGGTGCCGCGCAGAATGCGCTTGAGCCGTGTGGCTGTCGTGACCAGCACCCGGTCGCCGGCCGCATGACCATAATGGTCGTTGATGGCCTTGAAGCCATTGATATCGACAAACACCAGCGTCACCCGCGTGGCACTGATGCGCGGCAGACCAGCACGACGATCAGGCTGAGCGTCGTTGAACCAAGGATGACGCTGGTCCAGAGCAGGATCATTCGGGGATGGCCATCAGGGCTGTGAACCGTAGGGGTGATAGTTGATTATTTTAGTTCAGCAAACCGCTTTGAACGCCGCGCGGGAGGCGGCAATGGTTGCCAATCGAGGGCAAATCTGGGAAAACGGCGCCCATCAGGCCCTTGAGGGCGAGAGAGCATACGAGTGAATTCAATGAATGACGAGCTTCAGGTAATCGATCTTCAGGTGGGTGACGGAAAAGCCGCCGTAAAAGGCGCGCTGATCACTACCCAGTACCGTGGCTGGCTGGAGGACGGCACCGAATTCGATTCTTCCTACAGCCGGGGCAAACCCTTCCAGTGCGTGATCGGCACCGGGCGGGTGATCAAGGGTTGGGACCTGGGCATCATGGGCATGCAGGTCGGTGGCAAGCGCAAGTTGCTGGTGCCGGCGCACCTGGCCTATGGCGAGCGCACCATGGGCAAGATCACGCCGAATTCGAATCTGATCTTCGAAATTGAATTGCTGGAAGTGCTGACGCGGGATGACTGACCGTCAGGCCTGAAAGGTTTCCCGGTACGCATACAGGCCGGGGGTGCCGCCGGTCATGACGAACAGCACGTTGTGCCCGGGGGCGAAGCGCCCTTGCTGCAAGTCGGCCAGCAAACCCGCAAAGGCTTTGCCGCAATACACCGGGTCGACCAGCAGGCCTTCGGCACGGGCCATCAGGCGTACCGCGTCCTGCATGGCGGCGGTTGGCAGGCCGTAGCCGGCGCCCAGCTGGCTACCATCAATCACCATCCCGGCAGCTTGCACCTCGGCACTGCTGCCCAGAAGCACCAGTGTCTCGCGGGTCAATTGCAGGGTTCTCGCCGCTGATGAGTCCTGGTCCGACAACACCGAAAACGACTTGACCACCGAGGTACCCCGCCCAAGCAACTGGAAACCCGCCGCCAGCCCGGCATGGGTCCCGGCGCTGCCGTTGGGGACCACCACTTGATTGAACCTCAGATCCAGTTCCGCCTCTTGCCGGGCGATTTCTCCTGCGCAGCGGGCATAGCCGAGGCTGCCCAAGGGGGTCGAACCACCCGTCGGCAGCACCATGACCTTGCGTCCGATATCCCGAAGCTGCGCGGCCCTGGCCTCGGCTTTGGCCAGTGAGTCGGTACCGCCGGCAAACACCTGCATCTGCGCGCCGAACAACTGGTCAAGCAGCACGTTGCCGTTGAGTTCGTAATCCACCTCGGCTTTGGCCACGGCCCGGGTCAGGAACAGCTCGCAGGCGATACCCAGCCGGGCACACACCGCGGCGGTCAGGCGCGCATGGTTGGACTGGATCCCGCCCACGGTAATGATCGTATCGACCCCGGCTTGCAGCGCCGCGCCGATATGGAATTCAAGCTTGCGCAGCTTGTTGCCGCCCCCGCCGATCAACATGTGGTCGTCGCGTTTGAGAAACAGGCCGATTCCCTGCTTGTCCAGGCCCAGCAGTTGTTCGAGTCGCGCAGCCCGCTGAATGGGGGTGGGACCTTGCAGCAGGTCTGCCCGCGCAAAAACACTCAGGGACTTGTCCAGTTGGGTCTGCATCAATCGAGCCTCGTTGTTTACCAGGGTAAAGGTGACTCTATGGAGAAACGCCAGCGGGATAAACGCACTGCCCGTCATGACTGTTTTAACCCCGTGTAACTAATCGGCCGGGCAGCAGGACTTTCCACGCCGCTTTGGATAGGCTGGGCCGGGCTTGAAACCAGGATCTGAAGAGGAGAAGGCGGGTTGCCAATCAACGAATACGCCGCGGCCATCGAACTGTTGGACGAGTCTTATCGGCACTGGACCGGTGAACACTTGCCAGCCCCGCAGTCGCTAAGCGGGATTGAACGCCTGCACTGGCTGCACGCCCACGCGCCTTACAGTCTGCTGGCCCACGGCACTGAAGACGTTCCTCTGTTCTTCTACGCCAATGAACAGGCACGGGCCTAATGCCTATCAGTTGAGCGGTAATGCGATCTGTAGCAGCTGCCGAGCCCGCGAGGCTGCGTTCGGCTGCATAGCAGTCGTGAGTCCAGCTGA